>NZ_JBQTCX010000009.1:0-192403 GCF_052663115.1 Niallia yueguangensis | reverse complement strand
CCTGCGGGAAATGTGGGAAGGCTGAGACCCCGCAAGGCAACGCCGAGGAGGCTCAGCTCCCACCCCGCGGAAAGCGAAGCAACCCGTAGTGGAAAGCAACCTCAACAATAAAAAACAAGCCTTACTTTTTATTGTTCTAAACCAAGTCCTATTAAGATTTGCAAACGAATTTGAAAGTGCGAAGTTTGAATTTATAAAAAATGATAAGCAAAGATTTTTTCCTTTGATTTTGACAATGATATACTCAATGTAAATGTATTAATGGTGTAGTAACGTTAGTAAGGTATTTAATAAAACATAATGAAAAACTTTGATAAAAAGGGGAGTACATAAATGGAGATGATTAATCTGTCGTTGCAAACTGCTAATAAGTTTGTGACAGATTACATAGCACAAACGAAGGAGATAATGAATTTTTTTCATTATTCTTTTCAGCATCAAGGGAGTTATGAAGATAGGCTAAATGAATTAAAAACACGAAAGTTTATGAGGCAAGAAGTAGCGGATTATATAGAAAAATATATGGAGAAATTTCCTTCCTCCGAATCTGTTCAACAATCAATCAATAAGCTTAGAGAAGACGACAGCGTTGTTGTTATAGGAGGGCAGCAAGCAGGAATTTTAACTGGCCCGCTTTATTCCATCCATAAAGTAATCAGTATTATTTTACTTGCAAAGGAAAAAGAGGCAGAATTAGGCATTTCGGTAGTTCCTGTTTTTTGGGTAGCTGGTGAGGATCATGATTATTTGGAAGTGAACCATATTTTTACACCTGGAAAAGAAAAAATGGAAAAAAAGCTTTATCCACAAAAAATTATCGAAAAAAAAATGGCATCTGATATTTCATTAGATAAAAATGTCTGTTTAGAGTGGATCGAGGATGTAGTCGAAAGTTATGGTGAAACAGAATTTTCCCAACAGTTATTAATCTTTTTAAAAGAAGCAATTGCCCAATCCGATACATTTGTTGATTTATTCAGTTATATAACGATGGGGTTATTTCGTGAGTATGGATTGTTATTAGTGGATTCAGGAGATAAGAATTTACGCTTATTAGAAAAAGAGATTTTTTTGAAACAAATTGATCATGCAGATAAACTAGCTGATTGTGTAAAAGAACAGCAGTCTATTGTAAAAGAATCAGGATACCCTCTTGTTATTGAAATGAGTGAAAATCCAGCAAATCTATTTTATTATGATGAAGCAATACAAGAAAGAGTGCTGCTGCAGTTTGATGCAGAACAAAATGTATTTATCGGCAAAGATAAAACAGTTCAATTTACGAAAAAGCAATTAAAGGAAATAGCTAGTGAATTTCCAAATAAATTGAGTAATAATGTGGTGACAAGGCCCATTACACAAGATTTATTATTTCCAACATTAGCTTTTATTGGAGGTCCTGGAGAAATTGCCTACTGGGCTGAATTAAAAAAAGCGTTTGAATGGATGGGCATAAAGATGCCTCCTATCGTACCGCGTCTTAATATTACGCTGTTAGAGCGTTGTGTAGAAGCGGATATGAAGGAATTACAGTTAACGATTTCGGAAGTTATTACATCTGGAACAAAAGAAAAATGTGAACAGTTTTTACATTCTGTAGCGAATGAAAAAATCGCAGCGATATTAAGCAAAGTAAAAGAAGATATTCAAAAGAATTATCTGCAATTAGAAGATGAAATTACAAAAGATACAAAAGGGCTGCTTCCGCTATTGAAAAAGAATGAAGGTTTTATATTAAAGCAGTTGGATTTTATGGGAGTAAAAGTGGAAGAATCAGTAAAACACAAACATGAAGTGATAGTAAATAAATTCAATCGAATGGAAAGAAATATGAAACCAGATGGCGCTCCACAAGAACGGGTATGGAATATAACGTATTTTCTTAATAAATATGGATTGGATTTTTTAGATGAATTAATGAAAGTTTCGATGGAGTTTGATGGTAAGCATAAAGTAATTAAATTATAAGGCTGATAGGAAAGGTCCTTTATTAGGTGCCTTTCCTATTTTTTGTGCAAGCATATAATGCTCAGCTATTAGGAAGAAGATTCCTATTATAAATTATGTGATTTTCCTTGCAGGATATTGTGTAAATAGATAGAATCTAATATATAGTGGAGGAAAGTGGGGGATTGTGGTACATTGAGGTAAGGAAGTGGGGGAAGCAGGTATGTTTATGGGCGAATATCATCATAATGTTGATGCGAAAGGCCGTTTGATAGTGCCTGCGAAATTTAGAGAGCATCTTGGCGAAACCTTTATTTTAACCCGTGGACTTGATCAATGTTTATTTGGATACCCTTTAAGTGAGTGGAATATTATCGAAGAAAAATTAAAAGCACTTCCTCTTACAAAAAAAGACGCTCGCGCTTTTACCCGTTTTTTCTTCTCTGGAGCAACTGAATGCGAACTGGATAAACAAGGGCGCATCAATATTGCTTCCTCATTATTCCAATATGCAAAATTAGAAAAAGAATGTGTGGTTTTAGGTGTATCCAATCGTATAGAAATTTGGAGCAAAAACCTTTGGGAAGATTATTTTTCCGAATCAGAGGATTCTTTTGCAGAAATTGCAGAAAATATGATTGGGTTTGATATTTAATGTTTGATGCAAGCATCCTTTTGTAAACGTTTCGAAGGCAAATACACAAAGCATTTTTTAACAGAAACTAGTATGAATTGTCACTCACAATCCTTCATGGATTTGCAAAGGACTATAAGAGCAGGATACATACAAAAATATTCAGAAAAAATAATAGACAGGTGGACAACATGTTTAATCATACAACGGTATTACTTCATGAAGCGGTCGATGCGTTAGCAATCCGGCCAGATGGCATTTATATCGATTGTACCCTTGGTGGTGCAGGACATAGTGAACTGATTCTTTCAAAGCTATCAGACAAAGGAAGACTGATCGCTTTTGATCAAGATGATACAGCTATTAGCAATGCAGAACAAAAACTAGCTGCATACAAAAACAAATTGACGATTGTGAAAAGTAATTTTAGTCAATTGGAACAAGAAATTAAAAAGTTAGGAATTTTTCACGTTGACGGTATTTTATATGATTTAGGAGTTTCATCTCCTCAATTAGATACACCGGAGCGTGGTTTCAGCTACCATCATGATGCGCCACTTGATATGCGTATGGATCATGAGGGAGACGTATCAGCATATGATGTCGTAAACTCTTGGAGCTATGAGCAGCTAGTGAAAATATTTTTCCGATATGGAGAAGAAAAATTCTCGAAGCAAATTGCCAGAAAAATTGAAGCAGCGAGAAGCATCAGTCCGATTGAGACAACTGGGCAGCTGGTGGAATTAATTAAAGAAGGCATTCCCGCACCAGCAAGACGAAAAGGCGGACATCCGGCTAAAAGGATCTTTCAAGCGATACGAATTGCTGTAAATGATGAGTTAGGTGTGTTTGAATCTTCTTTAAATCAAGCGATTTCATTATTGAATAAAGGTGGTCGAATCAGTGTTATTACCTTTCATTCCCTTGAAGATCGAATCTGTAAATCAACTTTTAAAAAGGCAAGTGATCTTCCGAATTTACCGCCGGGATTACCTGTTATTCCAGATGAGTTTAAACCCGAATTAAAACTTGTCACAAGAAAACCGATTATTCCATCCGAACAAGAATTAGAAGAAAACAACCGGGCAAGATCAGCGAAATTACGTGTAGCAGAAAAATTATAAAATGGAACTTACAGGAGGTAATAAAATGAGCAATTTGGCTAGAAAGCTTCAAGAAGAAAGTTATCAAAGTGAACAGCAAACGGTTAAAAAGGTAATAAAACAAACAAAATCATTATTATCTCCTGGAGAAAAAATACTAGGTGTCACATTTGCAGCGCTTTTATGTTTTGGTGCGGTGAAGATTGTCGGCAACCAAGCGGAAATATATCAAGTAAATAAAAACATTCAAATTGCACAAAACTCAATAAACAAACTGGAAAAATCAAATAAAGAACTTGATATTCAAGTAAAAGACTTAAGCAGCTTTGAAAGAATCAGAAAAGCAGCTGAAAAATTAGGCTTAGATTTTAGTAAAGACAATGTGAAGGTTGTGCAATAATGATTCGAAAACAGCCAAATATAAATCTTGGAGCAGCCATTGTATTTTTATGTTTCTGTCTGCTCTTTTTTATATTGATTATTCGTTTTATTTTTATTCAAGCAACGGGTGAAGTATCAGGAGAAGTGCTTGCTGCAAAAGCAGAAAAAAAATATACATCAGAAAAAGTTCTCGAAGCTTCAAGAGGAAGCATTCTTGATCGTAATGGCGAGGTCATTGCAGAAGACGCATCCTCGTATAAGCTTGTTGCAATAACAGACAGCAGTTTAAGTGAAAATGATCCGGATAATCCGGTTCATGTAAAAAACCCGGAAAAAACAGCAAAAGAGCTTGCAAAATATATTGATTTACAAGAGTCGGAGATTTATAGAATTTTAACTAAAGAGGGTGCCAAACAAGTTGAGTTTGGATCAGCCGGAAAAAATCTTTCCTATGAAACGAAAAAGAAAATTGAAAATTTAAAGCTGCCGGGCATTGCAATTGTGGAAGGGAAAAAACGCAATTATCCGAATGGCACGTTTGCATCCCATGTGATTGGGTTTGTCGAAGAAAAAGAAGACGAACAAACAGGCAAGTACACAGGAACAGGGAAGTTAGGAGTAGAACAAAGTTTAAATAAGCTATTATCTGGTACAGATGGCTATATGAAATATAAAAGTGATTATTGGGGTTATATTCTCCCTAGAAGCAAAGAAAATGTCGTGCCTGCCAAAAACGGAAATACTGTGTATTTAACGCTCGATAAAAAAATTCAATCATTTTTAGATGATACGATGACGAAGGTCGATAAGGAATATAATCCGGAAAAAATGATTGCGATTGTTGCCAACCCAAAAACAGGCGAAATTCTCGCCATGAGCCAGCGGCCAACCTTTAATTCTGCGACAAAGGAAGGAATTAATCAATCATGGCATAATGAAGCAATTGAAACATCTTATGAGCCAGGATCTACGATGAAAATTTTTACACTTGCTGCAGCGGTGGAAGAAGGTGTGTTTAATCCAGACGAAAAATATAAATCTGGTAAATACAGGGCAATACCTAATGCGCCAAATACAGAAATTCATGATCATAATAGGGTGGGATGGGGAACAATTACTTACTTGGAAGGCTTGCAACGATCTTCAAACGTAGCATTTGCAAAAATAGCGAAAGAAAAATTAGGTTTTGATCGATTAAGAGAGTATTTAACGAAGTTTGGGTTCGATCAGCCAACAGGAATTGATTTGCCTCATGAAGCAAACAGCTCGATTGCTTTTACATGGCCGGTAGAAAAAGTGACAACAGCTTATGGACAAGGAACAGCGTTGACACCGATTCAGCAAATTCAGGCAGCAACAGCCATTGCCAACAATGGAAAAATGGTAAAACCTCATGTTATTGATAAAATTGTTGACGCTAATTCAGGGGATGTAATAAAGAAAACTGCAACAGAATTAACTGGAAATCCGATTTCTGCAGCAACAGCTAAACAAGTCCGCGACTACTTAGAAACGGTCATTACAAGCAAAAATGGAACAGGACAAAAATATAAAATTGAAGGATATGATGTAGCCGGAAAAACAGGAACTGCTTCCATCTCATATAGCGGAGGCTATTTAAAAGGGGAAAGTAATTACGTATTTTCATTTATGGGTATGGCTCCTAAAGATGATCCAGAATTAATAATGTATGTTGCTGTTAAACAGCCGCAATTAGGAAATGGAAAAGTTGGATCAGATCCAGTTTCTACGATTTTTACTTCGGTCATGAAAAGCAGCCTTCAGTATATGGACATAACACCTTCTGCGAAACCATCTGTTCAGCCGATTGAAGTGCCAGATGTAAAGGGTCTAATGATAAATGATGCAGAAAAGAAAATGAAAAATCAAGGATTACAACCTATTATCATCGGAAAAGGAAGCACCATTACTACCCAATTGCCAAAAGCAGCTGATTCGTTTTTAGCAGGTGAAAAAGTATTGCTGCAAACAGATGGAGAAGCTACAATGCCAAATATGATTGGCTGGTCTTTAAGAGATGTGTTAAAAGTAAGCGAAGTAACAGGGATTAAAGTAAAATCAAGCGGCAGCGGCTATGTAAGTTCACAAAGTATAAAAGCAGGCTCCACAGTAAAAGGCAATGAAACGCTAAACATTAAATTAAAGAAATCGGAATAACGAGAGAACGCACTGTTTAGCAGTGCGTTTTACTTTATTTATAGAGCGTTCTATCTAAACTAGTACAAGCATATATTGAAACGAGCTAGTTAAAAAGGAGGTTCTTTTCTATATGCGTGTTTCAAACGTTACTGTTCGAAAACGGTTAACGATAGCATTATTAGCAGGAATTGTTATATTTTTTATTATTGATTTACGCTTGGCATATGTGCAGTTTTTTTTAGGAAATGAATTAACGACGAAAGCGAAAAGCTTATGGAGCAGACAAATTCAATTTGAGCCAGAGAGAGGCGAAATAGTGGACAGGAATGGAGTAGCCCTGGCAACGAATATAAGTGCTCCAACCGTTTATATTGTCCCAAGACAGATTAAAGATCCAGCAAATGCAGCTGAAAAATTAGCCGCTGTGTTAGAAGCGGACAAGGAATCGATTTATAAGCAAATCATAAAAAAAGAAATGAGTGTACGGCTACCAGAAGGAAGAAAAATTTCTCATGAAAAAGCAAAAAAAGTGCGAGCGCTGGATATTAATGGGGTGTATATTGGCGAAGATTCTAAGCGTTCGTATCCGTTTGGCAATTATTTATCCCATGTATTAGGGTTTGCAGGGATCGATAACCAAGGGCTAGTCGGTTTGGAGTTAGAATATGACGATGAGTTAAAAGGGAAAAAAGGGTCTGTTCAATATTATTCAGATGCAAAGGGGCAAAGAATGAATGATATGGCAGATGATTATGAAGCACCTATTAATGGCTATAATCTGAGACTAACGATTGATACAAAAGTACAAACGATTATCGAAAGAGAGTTGGACATAGCAGAGCAAACGTATAACCCAGATGCCATTATGGCGATTGCAATGAATCCGAAAACGGGTGAAATTATTGCGATGTCGAGCAGGCCAGGCTTTGATCCAGCTGATTTCAAAAATGTTTCGTCTGATGTTTTTAACCGAAATTTACCTATTTGGCGCTCTTATGAACCAGGATCCACCTTTAAAATAATTACATTAGCAGCTGCGTTGGAGGAAGGAAAAGTAGATTTGCAAAAGGATCATTTCTATGATCGTGGATATGCAGAAGTAGGTGGAGCAAAATTAAAATGCTGGAAACGCGGTGGACATGGATCTCAATCTTTCCTCGAAGTAGTGCAAAATTCCTGCAACCCAGGTTTTGTTGAACTAGGACAGCGTTTAGGAAAAGACAAATTATTTCAATATATCCGCAATTTTGGGTTTGGTGAAAAAACAGGCATCGATCTACAAGGAGAATCAAAAGGAATTTTGTTTAATATGGATAGAGTTGGTCCAGTGGAGCAGGCAACGACCGCATTTGGACAAGGGGTGGCTGTTACGCCGATACAGCAAGTAACCGCATTGTCTGCCGCCATTAACGGAGGCACATTATATACGCCATACGTGGCAAAAGAGTTGATTGATCCAGTTACCAACGAAGTGATAATGGAGAAACAACCAGTTGCTAAGCGAAAAGTAATTTCAGAAGAAACATCAAAAAAAGTGAGAGAGGCATTAGAAAGTGTAGTAGCGCAAGGAACTGGGGGAAAAGCATTTGTGGAAGGATACCGTGTAGGAGGAAAAACAGGTACTGCCCAAAAAGCTTCTGGCGGAAGATATTTAGAAAATAACTATATCGTGTCCTTTATCGGTTTTGCACCAGCAAATGACCCACAGCTTGTTGTATATGTAGCAGTTGATCACCCAAAAGGAACGGTGCAATTTGGTGGTACCGTAGCTGCCCCAATTGTTGGGAAAATCATGGGGGACAGCTTGCGGGCAATGGGGGTGCCAGAGCAAAAAGATCAAATCGAAAAAAAATATAAATATCCAGACACTCCTTTAATAGAAGTGCCTGATTTAGTAGGAGTTAGCAAAACAGAAATTAGTGAAATATTTCTTAACCTGAAGATTGAACCAAGTGGAAGTGGAGATACAGTCATCAAACAATCCCCTAGACCTGGTTCAAAAGTAAAAGAAGGATCAACGATAAGAATTTATTATGATAATTAAAGGGCGGCCGTTTGCGTCGTCCTTTAATAATAGAAAGAATATAGTAACATATTAAATTAATAATCAGCATGGCGAAATTGATTACTATCATGTAAAATAAATACGCTGTGGAATTTGTTTTGCTTGATACATGTATTCGTTTTATAATATAACTATTTCCACTTATTAACTAGCACGCAATCGTTTTATCGGAAATAGAATACATACGGAGTTACAGAAGAGAGGAATTTAAGAAATGCAATTAAAACAACTACTAAAATGTTTACAACCGTACACTTCTTATTCTGGAGAAGACATCGACATTTTATCCATTGAAAATGATAATCGCAAAGTAAAACAAGGCAGTTTATTTATTTGTATAAAAGGTTTTACGGTCGATGGTCACCACTTTGCAAGGAAAGCGTATGAAGCGGGCGCTGTGGCTGTTATTGCAGAAAAACCATTAAACCTTCCTATTCCTGTAATTGTAGTAAAAGATACAAAAAAAGCAAGCAGTATCCTGGCTGATGTTTTTTACAGCCATGCAACGCAAAAGCTGCAATTAATCGGAATTACAGGCACTAATGGGAAAACAACAACAAGCCATTTAATCGAAGCGATTTTAAAAGAAGTACAGCAGAACACAGGCATTATCGGCACGATGTATACAAAAATCAAGGAAGAGATCCAAGAAACAAAAAATACGACGCCAGAGCCGGTTACGCTTCAGAAAATTTTTCATCAAATGGTGGAACAGAATGTAGAGACCGCTGTAATGGAAGTGTCCAGCCATGCCTTAGTCGAAGGAAGAGTTTTCGGCTGTGATTTTGATATAGCTGTCTTTACAAATTTATCACAAGACCATTTAGATTATCATGGTACGATGGAAGAGTATAAAAGGGCAAAAGGACTATTATTTACAAGGCTAGGCAATACATTTTCAGCAGAAAAACCGAAATATGCGATATTAAATAATGATGATCCATGCAGCAAAGAATTTGAGCAGCAAACAGCAGCGATTGTCCTGACATATGGGATTGATACAGATGCAGATGTTTCAGCAAAAAACATAAGCATAACCGCTTCAGGTACTAGTTTTCAATTACATACACCCGTAGGAGATTTTCCTGTTTCCATTAAAATGGTCGGCAAATTCAGCGTCTATAATACATTGGCAAGTATCGCAGCAGGCATTGTCTGCAATATCCCGATTGAGCAGATTATTAAAGCAATTGAAAAAGTAGAAGGCGTTTCCGGAAGGTTCGAAACAGTGGATGCCGGACAAGATTTTTCCGTTATTGTTGATTATTCTCACACACCAGACAGCTTAGAAAATGCGTTGAAAACAGTGAAGCAGTTTGCTGAAAAAGATATATATGTCATCGTCGGCTGTGGCGGCGACCGGGATAAAACAAAACGCCCGCTTATGGCTGCTATTGCTTGTGAAAATGCAACGCATGCTATTTTTACAAGTGATAATCCTCGAAGTGAAGATCCTGTTCAAATCTTAAAAGAGATGGAAGCGGGAGTAAAAGGGAAAAGCTATCATATGATAGAAGATCGGAAAAAAGCAATCTATTATGCAGTCAAAGAGGCAAAAGCAAAAGATGTCATTTTAATTGCTGGCAAAGGGCATGAAACGTATCAGCAAATAGGTGCAAACGTGTTCGATTTTGATGACCGCCTTGTTGCGAAAGAAGCGATTGAGGAGCGAAAAAATGGAACTGTCCTATAAGTTTATAACTCAAGCAATTCCAAATGCTAAAGGATTTGGCGACGACAACATTATTTTTCAAACAGTATCGTTTTATGCCGGTGTCAAGCAGCCAAAAGGACTTTTTGTGCCGTTATTTGGCAAAGAATCCGGAGAATTGGACGAAGCGATTGCTAATGGAGCAATCGGAACCATTTGGGAAAAAGAAAAGCCAATTCCTGCATATACACCAAATCACTTTCCAATATTTTATACAAATGATCTAAAGAAAGGCTTAAAAAAAATGATAGAAATATATGAACATCAATTAGTAAAAGGAAGCAATACAACAAAATTTATTTATCAACAAGAAACAAGTCTGAATAAAGAAAAAGAAACATATGATATAGCGGTAATAGCAGAAATCGTAAAATCATTGCTAGCAAAAGACAAGAAAGGAGGGGAATAAAATGTTGGAGCAAACAATCTTTTTTACTATTCTTTTAGGGTTTTTAATCACCGTATTAATTTCTCCCATTTTTATTCCTTTCTTAAGAAGATTAAAATTCGGACAAAGTATAAGAGAAGAAGGTCCAAAATCACACCAAAAAAAATCGGGTACACCGACAATGGGCGGTGTAATGATTTTATTATCTGTTGTCGTGACAACATTGGTTATGACAAGCAAATTTTCAGAACCAACGATTAAAACCTATTTATTGCTGTTTGTGATGTTAGGTTTTGGATTATTAGGATTTTTAGATGATTTTATTAAAGTAGTGATGAAACGAAATTTAGGATTAACATCGAAACAAAAATTACTCGGCCAAATTATTATTTCGGTTGTCGTTTATTTTGTCTTAAAACAAACGGATTTTTCCACTGCCATCCATATTCCATTTATTGATAAGTCCTTTGACTTAGGTTGGTTTTATGTATTATTTATTATTTTCTGGTTAGTAGGGTTTTCTAACGCTGTTAATTTAACAGATGGGTTGGATGGATTAGTATCAGGAACCGCTGCTATCAGTTTTGGTGCATTTGCTGTATTAGCATGGAGTCAATCACAATATGAAATTAGTATTTTTGCAGTGGCAATTGTCGGCGCTGTATTAGGATTTTTAGTATTTAATGCACATCCGGCAAAAGTATTTATGGGGGATACTGGGTCATTGGCGCTTGGTGGTGCAATAGCTGCGATCGCGATTTTAACGAAGCTGGAAATTCTTCTTATTTTAATAGGCGGCGTTTTTGTCATTGAAACATTGTCTGTTATACTGCAAGTAATTTCTTTTAAATCTACGGGCAGAAGAATCTTCAGAATGAGTCCTTTGCACCATCATTATGAACTAGTTGGCTGGTCAGAATGGAGAGTAGTAGTTACATTCTGGAGTGTAGGATTGATATTTGCTATATTAGGAATCTATATCGAGGTGTGGTTATAAGTGAAACATATAAAAGATTATTATCACAAAAAGGTTTTAGTACTTGGATTAGCCAAAAGTGGGGTTAGCGCTGCCGCGTTGCTGCATAAATTAGGTGCGTTTGTAACTGTAAATGACAGTAAGCCACTTGATGAAAATCCAGAAGCGCAAGGCCTTCTTGAACAAGGAGTTACTGTTATTTGCGGTAGTCATCCAATTGAACTGTTAGAGGAAGGGTTTCAGTTGATTGTAAAAAATCCAGGTATTCCTTATTTTAATCCGATGATTAAAGGAGCAATAGAAAAAGGAATCCCGGTTATAACAGAAGTAGAGCTTGCTTATCGTATATCAGAAGCTCCTTTCTTTGCGATAACAGGTTCTAATGGGAAAACAACGACGACTACGCTATTATTCGAAATGTTAAAACAAGACAATAAAAAACCGCTTATTGCAGGAAATATCGGGATGGTTGCATCAAGCGTTGCCCAAAATGCGGAAAAAGATAATCAAATGGTGATTGAGCTTTCTTCCTTTCAGTTAATGGGAATTGATCAATTTAAACCGAAAATCGCTATTATTACAAATATTTATGACGCTCATTTGGATTATCATGGAACACGGGAAGAGTATGCTCAAGCAAAAGGGAATATCACAAAAAACCAAGATGAATATGATTATTTGATTGTAAATGTGGAGCAAGAAGAGGTAATGAATATTGCTAAAAGCAGCAAAGCAACGATTATCCCTTTTTCTACCATTCGACCATTAGCGTTTGGTGCCTATGTAAAAGAAGGCGGCATTTATTTTCATGACGAAAAAGTAATGGATGTAAAAGACATTGTGTTGCCAGGTGCTCATAATCTGGAAAATATTTTATCGTCTGTTGCAGCAGCAAAATTAACAGGTGTTCGTAATGAAAATATTTTTGCTATATTAAATTCCTTTAAAGGGGTAAAACATCGTTTACAATATATAAATGAAATAAAAGGGCGCAGATTTTATAATGACTCAAAAGCGACCAATATATTAGCAACAAAAAATGCCCTTGCTGCTTTTGATGCGCCAGTTATTTTACTTGCAGGAGGACTCGATCGAGGAAATGAATTTGATGAGTTGCTGCCATCTCTCAACAATGTAAAAGCAATGATAACCTTTGGACAAACAGCAGAAAAGATGGAACGATTAGGTGAACAAGCGGGAATAAAAAACATTCAACGTGTCGATAATGTGGAAAAAGCTGTACCTGCTGCTTTTGATTATTCAGAAGAAGGGGATGTCATTCTTCTTTCACCAGCGTGTGCAAGCTGGGATCAATATAAAACTTTTGAGGTAAGAGGAGACATTTTTATCAATGCGGTGCATAAGCTTAAATAAGGGCTTGTCATACTAATAGATCGTTGAAAGTGTAAAAGGACTTTTTCAGCACGAAAACTTCACTAATCTTTATGTTTTAGACGGAAATAAAAGTTCCCTGCGTCTTTTGCAAGCCCTAATACTTGCAACTCGAGGTGTGGTAGAAGTGCCGACAAAAAAAGCGACTCCAGATATAATATTGATTATCATTACATTTACCTTGCTGGCTATTGGGTTAATAATGGTGTATAGTGCAAGTGCCGTGTGGGCACAGTTTAAGTTTGATGATTCCTTTTTCTTTGCTAAAAGGCAGATGCTTTTTGCCGGAGTAGGAATTGTTGCGATGTTTTTTATTATGAATATTGATTATTGGACATGGCGAACATGGGCGAAAATGATTGTGATTATTTGTTTCGTTTTATTAGTACTTGTGTTAATTCCTGGAATAGGAAATGTTAGGAACGGTTCAAGAAGTTGGATAGGAGTAGGAGCGTTTTCCATTCAACCTTCCGAGTTTATGAAAATGGCAATGATTGCTTTTTTAGCAAAATTTTTATCTGAAAATCAAAAAAAAATTACTTCCTTCAAAAGAGGGTTGCTTCCAGCATTAGGAATTGTTTTTTTAGCATTTGGCATGATTATGCTTCAGCCGGATTTAGGAACTGGAACGGTTATGGTCGGGACAAGTATTGTCATGATTTTTATTGCCGGTGCAAGAATTCGTCATTTTGCTATTCTTGCTTTAATTGGACTAGGTGGATTTGTCGGTTTAGTTGCATCGGCTCCTTATCGGATAAAAAGGATCACCTCATTTCTTGATCCATGGTCTGATCCGTTAGGAAGTGGATTTCAAATTATTCAATCTTTATACGCGATTGGACCAGGGGGACTGTTCGGCTTAGGACTGGGAGAAAGCAGACAAAAGTTCTTTTATTTGCCTGAACCGCAAACCGATTTTATCTTTGCTATTTTATCGGAAGAACTTGGGTTTATTGGTGGTTCTTTAATATTATTGCTTTTTGCTTTATTATTATGGCGGGGAATTAGAATTGCCTTAGGCGCACAAGATTTATTTGGAAGTTTTTTAGCAGTTGGGATTATTGCCATGGTTGCGATTCAAGTAATGATCAATATTGGCGTTGTTACAGGCTTAATGCCGGTTACCGGCATAACACTTCCCTTTTTAAGCTACGGAGGATCTTCGTTGACATTAATGCTTGTTGCCATTGGGGTGTTATTAAATGTAAGCCGCTATTCTCGATATTAAAGTAAATAGTCTGATTGCTTAAAAGGTGGCTCTAAATAGGGTCATCTTTTTTTATCGTCTAGAAAATTATAAACGAAATGAAGTTATGAATAACTAAAGGGGTTGGTCCGCATCTAGCTCCGGCGCCTAGCTCTTGTGAAAATAACCCCATGCCTCTAAAAGTAAGGCTGTTTAGCTGTTTTCGTATTGATTGTTGCTTTTATATTCGCAGACTGAATACACTTCGCTTTCTGTGGGCGAGCGTCGAGCCTTCTCGTCGCATACGCTCCTGCGGGGTCTCGTCTTTCTCGCATTCCCACAGGAGTCTACGTGTATTCAGTCGCTGAGTACTACTTCTTCAATTTTTTATGTGGAAAACAACAAACTTTGAGAAAACAGCCAAAAGTAAAAAGCACTTTTTGAGTCATGTGAACATTTTTCTTCAGAGCTGTTCAAGGCCTGCGCTTTTGTTCTTTCTTTAAATTAATAAATAATTCCATTGTGTTTGAAAACCGTTTCAATTTAATGAATGCTGTATTACATTTTGATATCATTTTGATGTAATTACACGAAAATGTTTAAAATATTGTACAATGATGTACGTCTATATGGGGTTATATCATTCTTTATCTAAACCTAGAGTATTTTGGGATGCTTTTTATTTGGAGAAAAAACAAGCTGAAGGAAAATTTCACTATATTGGATTTTTATGTTTATGTTATAATGAAAATTTGAAAAAAGTTCTGCTTTTTTAAACTAAATATGGTAAATTAAGAAAAGGATTTTCTAGAAAAAAAGAGAAACTATACATAAAAGATGCCTTTTATACTGGTTCGTTAAAAATGGACATGTATTGATATAGCTTTTTATATGATGAGGTGAATATTTTTTGGAAAAAGGAAAGATTGTTTCCATAGAAGATCGTATTCCAAAGTTAAAGCAGCAGCGTCGGAAAAAAGCGAATCGCCGACTCATTTTTTTACTTTTGCTTTTTTTTCTGTTAATTGCATGTGTTATTTATTTCCAGTCACCACTTAGTCATGTGAAGGAAATTGAAGTAACAGGAAATAGATTAATCAAACAAGAAGAAATAAAAAGGAAAAGTGGAATAACACAAAATACGAATATGTGGACGATTAATAAAAAGAAAGTGGAAGGAAGAATAAATGATTTTCACGATATAAAATCAATAAAAGTGACAACTTCCTTTCCTAATAAAGTGACGATATATGTAAAAGAATACAAACGAATTGCTTATTTATTAGCAGGGAATAAGTATATACCGATTATTGAATCAGGGAAAATGCTCGCAGAAAGAAGTATGGGAGAAACACCTGCTGATGCACCAATCATTATCGGTTTTAAAGAAGATAAAGTGTTAAAAACAATGGTGGACGAATTAGACAAGCTTCCGAAAGAAGTCTATAACAGCATATCTGAAATTCACTATACTCCTAAAAACACAGATTCTTTTCATATAAATGTATATATGAATGATGGATTTGAAGTATCCGCTTCTTTATACACATTTGCTGATAAGATGCAGTACTATCCCTCCATTATTAGTCAATTAAACCGTAAAAAGAAAGGTGTTATTGATTTAGAAGTTGGTTCTTATTTTAAAGCGTATAAAAAGGAAGGGGAAAAAGCAAAGTGAAAAAGAAAGTGAAAGGAAGTCATGTTATCTTTTCCTTTGTTTTTCTTATTTTAGGTTTTATCGTTTCTTTTGCGTATCAAATGGCAGAAGAAGAGAAGGGAAATCCCCCCAAAATGGACAGTCAGTTTGGAAAAGATTTAGCTTTACGAAATGAATTAATCAAGCAAGAAAAGACTAATAATCAGTTGCAGCAACAATTAAAAAATGCACAAAATAAATTGCTTAACTTTGAAAAAGAGCTGTCGAGTGAAGCGGAAAATTTTTCGGCTTTAGCGGAAGAAGCAGAAAAATTTCGTATGTATTTAGGGAAAGTACCGGTACAAGGAGAAGGCGTTAGCATTACGCTTGAAGACGGCGATTACAATCCTAAAGATGAAAATATCAATCACTATCTTGTACACGAACACCATATTTTTCAAGTAGTGAATGAACTTTATATCTCTGGGGCTACTGCTATCAGTATTAATGGACAGCGTCTATCCCATCATTCTTATATTCTTTGCAATGGTCCAGTCATTGAAATTGATGGATATCAGCATCCTGCTCCATTTATTATTACGGCAATAGGGAATAGCGATGTATTAGAAGGAGCCATAAATATTCCTGGTGGGGTAAAAGATCAATTAGTCAATGAAAATGTTAAATTTACGGTGGAGAAAACAAAAGAAGTTAAAATGAAACCGTTTATTGGAAGCTGAAGATAAACGAGATGGGGTGCCATTTTTGATGCATAAAAGGTGCCAAAATAGAAGCTTTAACTTGGTGGCTTTTTTGAACATTTCCTAGGAGTGAATAGTATAGCATACAGTGATTGTCACTTCTTACTATATGGCTATGTTAAAGCTCATTGTTGATTTCGGCACTATGTTGATCTTCGTTCCAGGCGTGAGACTCCTGCGGGAAAAGCGAGTCAGAGGGAGACCCCACAGGCGCACAGCGCTGAGGAGGCTCCCGGACCGCCCGCGGAAAGCGAACGCCTGGAGTGGAAATCAACAGGCAAGTTTAACAGAGCCTACTATATAAAAACAACACTATATAAATAGAAGGTAGAAAGTATGGTAAAGTGTGGATAAAAAATTTTTCACAATGACGGGAATAACGATAATTATCGGATTTATGATTGCTGTTCAATTTCAAACAGTAAAAGAGCCAGTCGTTCGCGATACAAGAGATAGCTGGCAATTAAGAGAAGATTTGTTAAAGGAAAAAGAATTAGAATTGAAGCTTCTGCAGGAAATTCGGTCAACAAACGAAAAGATCGATGAATATAAGAATAATCAATTGCGAAGTAAAGAACAAGTTTTACAAGGAACGATTTCAGAATTAAAAGAAGAAATGGGCTTAACGAAATTTAGTGGCCCAGGAATTGTTATTTCGATTGAACCTTTTAATAAAGAACTTTTATTAGGAGAAGAACCTGGAAAAATTACTGCTGATTTATTAAAAAGACTGATTAATGAATTGAATATGTATGGTGCCAAAGAACTGGCGATAAATGGATATCGTTATATTAATACAACTGCCATTAGGGAAATTAATAATGTAACAAAAATAGACGGATATCCTTTAAATACTTTACCTATTGAAGTAAAAGTCATAACGGATAATACGGAAAGTGCAGAAAAATTGTACAATCGAATGAAAGTGTCAAAATCAGCGGATGAATTTTTTGTTTACAATCTTATACTAAATATAAAAAAACCGTCAAATAAATTAACAGTCCCATCATACGCAAACTCCATAAATGTTCATTACATGGAGCCAGTAAAAGAGGAAGAAGGGGGCGGTTCTTAATGTGGCTGCCTGTTTTTGGCTTATTAGTCGGCATTTTGCTTGGTTTATTATCAAATTTAACCATACCAAAAGAATATGAAAGTTATTTATCCATTGCTGTTCTTGCAGCATTTGATACGTTGTTTGGAGGGATTCGTGCACATCTTCAAAATATTTATGATGAAAGAGTGTTTGTATCTGGTTTCTTTTTTAATATTATATTAGCAGCAAGTTTAGCTTTTCTCGGTGTACATCTTGGTGTAGACTTATATTTAGCTGCTATTTTTGCTTTTGGTGTTCGTTTATTCCAGAACATTGCAGTAATTAGAAGGATTATATTAACAAAATGGGAAAATAAACGTGAAAAAGTAAAAAAAAATAAATGATAAAAAAGGGGAATACATAAGTTTTGGCGAATAGTTTAAAACAAAATAAATTAAATATGTTTCAGGAGGACAAGCATTCTTGCAGATTTTTTATTAAATAAGTCTCCGAAGCAATAAAAAACATTCGTTAAATAATAGACTATGTTGTTCAATTTTATTTTAAAATGCAAAAGGAGGTGCCCGAGAATGAACAGCAATGAGTTTTATGTAAGTCTAGACATCGGTACATCCAGCGTAAAAGTAATCATTGGTGAAATGATGAACGAATCTTTAAACATTATTGGAGTCGGCATCGTTCCTTCTGAAGGTTTAAAAAAAGGTTCTATTGTGGATATAGATGAAACAGTTCATTCCATTCGAAAAGCAATTGAACAAGCAGAAAGAATGGTCGGTGTAGAAATTAACCAAGTAATTGTTGGCGTTTCGGGAAATCATGTTAGTCTGCAGCCATCCCATGGGGTTGTTGCAGTGTCAAGCGAAAATCGTGAAATTACCATTGAGGATGTTATCCGAGTGAAAGAAGCAGCACAAGTTGTTTCCATTCCGCCAGAAAGAGAAATAATTGACATTATTCCAACCCAATTTATCGTGGACGGTTTAGATGAAATTACCGATCCAAGAGGTATGATTGGTGTTCGTTTAGAAATGGAAGGTATGATCATTACTGGCAGTAAAACTATTTTACATAACACCTTAAGATGTGTGGAAAGAGCTGGTCTTGAAATAGTAGATATTTGTTTACAGCCATTAGCGGCTGGCTCCTTTGCGCTATCAAAAGATGAAAAAAACCTCGGAGTTGCTCTCTTAGATATTGGTGGAGGTTCCACTACCATTGCCGTATTTGAGAACGGTTTTTTGAAAACGACAAGTGTCCTTCCAATTGGAGGAGACCATATTACAAAAGATATTTCCATCGGTCTTCGTACAACGACAGATGATGCAGAGAAAATAAAAGTTAAATATGGCTATGCATTTTATGAACAAGCCTCAGAAGAGGAAGTGTTCAGTGTTCCAATCATTGGAAGCGATCAACATCAACAATTTAATCAACTAGAAATATCTGATATTATAGAAGCAAGAATAGAAGAGTTGTTTGAATTAATTGCAGAGGAATTAAAAAGATTAAGAGTGTATGACTTACCTGGTGGTTTTGTATTAACAGGCGGTGTTGCTAATACAAAAGGAATTCTGGAACTAGCGCAAGATATGTACCAAAACCGAGTGAGAATTGCCATTCCTGATTATATTGGAGTAAGAGAGCCACAATATACTACTGCAGTTGGTTTAATTAAATTCTCCTATAAAAATAATAAACTTCAAGGTGGTAATATCCATCAGGCAGTCCCAGTAGCTGCAGCAGAAAGCAAAGAGAGAAATCACAAACAATCACCACAAAAACCTGTGTATGAAAAACAGGTACAAGAAAAAGGACCATCTAAATTTAAAAAGTTTATGGGTTATTTTTTCGATTAAGATAATAAAAACTAAAAAATGGAATATTTACTCCATATCACCAAGAATTGAGATGCGGACAGTTCGATACTGCTGAATATCGACGAATTAGGAGGATTTGTCATGTTGGAATTTGATACAAATATAGATTCTTTAGCAACGATAAAAGTCATTGGGGTTGGCGGCGGCGGAAACAATGCTGTTAATAGAATGATTGAACACGGTGTTCAAGGTGTAGAATTTATTGCTGTTAATACAGATGCACAAGCATTAAATTTATCTAAAGCAGATGTTAGAATGCAAATTGGCGGTAAATTAACAAGAGGATTAGGTGCTGGTGCTAATCCGGAAGTTGGAAAAAAAGCAGCTGAAGAAAGCAAAGAACAAATTGAAGAAGCACTAAAGGGCTCTGATATGGTGTTTGTTACTGCTGGAATGGGTGGAGGAACAGGAACTGGTGCTGCTCCTGTTATTGCCCAAATAGCACGTGACTTAGGAGCATTGACAGTTGGTGTTGTGACAAGGCCATTTACATTTGAAGGAAGAAAACGCTCTAATCAAGCATCAGGCGGAATTTCTGCAATGAAAGAAGCGGTTGATACGTTAATCGTTATTCCAAATGATCGTTTGCTTGAAATAGTAGATAAAAGCACACCGATGCTTGAGGCGTTTAGAGAAGCAGATAACGTATTGCGTCAAGGTGTACAAGGTATCTCTGATTTAATTGCAACACCTGGTTTAATCAACTTAGACTTTGCTGATGTGAAAACAATTATGGCTAATAAAGGATCTGCATTAATGGGCATTGGTGTTGCCTCAGGTGAAAACCGTGCTTCTGAAGCAGCGAAAAAAGCTATTTCGTCGCCATTGTTGGAAAAGTCGATTGATGGAGCACAAGGTGTATTAATGAATATTACTGGCGGTACAAATTTAAGTTTATATGAAGTGCAAGAGGCGGCTGATATTGTTGCATCTGCATCAGATCAAGAAGTAAATATGATTTTCGGTTCTGTTATTAATGAAGATTTAAAAGACGAAATTGTCGTAACTGTAATTGCAACAGGATTTAATGCAGATGCAGTCTCACCACCAACAGCAAGATCTTCATTTGGTGGTGTAAAACCTAATAATGCGCCAACTCATACACGTGAAGTAAATAGAGAAGAGCAGCAACATCAGCAGCATACGAATACGAAAGAAACAACTAGAAGGGATTCTATTCCACAAGGCGAAGAGACCCTTGATATTCCAACTTTTCTTCGTAACAGAAATCGTCGTAGATAAAACGAAAAGCGGAAGCGCCTTGGTCAGCCCCGAAGAAAAAATGTTCTCTTGTCTCAAAAAGTGTTTTTTACTTTTAGAGACAAGAGGTTATTTTTCACAGGGGCTAGGCGTTGGAGCTAGATAACCATCTACTTTCAGAAAAAATACACTTTGTTATCTTAAAAAAAGCAACAAAAAAGTCTAGGAGAAATCCTAGGCTTTTTTGTTTTAACAAAAAATAGCGCTTTATCTGTTTGAAAAAAACTGATAATTAAAGATTAGAATAAGAAATAGTGGCATGCGATAAATAATGACAAAATCTGTTCCTAATAGAGAAAATTTCTGTTTTTTTGATTACAGAAAGTGACACACTTCCATATCCATTGTAGGTTATACTTTTTCGTAACAGATTAATAGAGGAAGGGTTGGCCCTCTCACATCGCTTTTTTTTGAGAGTAAAAACTCATGCTAGTTTTTAGAGAGGAGGCAATGATGGTTGGCCATTTATTTAGATGTAATATGGCTATTAAATTTTTTATTTGACAGTCTGCTACTCTACTTAACCGCCATTGTGTTAAAAAGAAATGCTCGTCTTTGGAGAATCATTTTAAGTGGTTTTATAGGAAGCCTTGTTATTTTATTTGCTGTTAGCCCTTTTCACGAATACACAAGTCATCCTATATCGAAATTATTATTTTCGGTTGTAATGATTTTAACGGCTTTTGGCTATAAAAAATTTCGTTACTTTATTAGTGGGCTGATGACATTTTATTTTGCCACTTTCTTAATTGGCGGCACCTTAATCGGTGTTCATTATTTTATACAATTTGATTTTCAATTATCTTCTTCCGTTTTGCAAGAAAGTGTAAAAGGATTTGGAGATCCTATCAGCTGGTTGTTTGTGTTGCTTGGATTTCCGCTTGCTTGGCATTTTTCGAAAAAGAATGTAGACGGTATTGAAATTACAAAAATAAAGTATGATCAAATGGTGCAAGTCACCTTTCAGCTTGCGAATCAACATTTTTATGTAAGGGGGTTAGTGGATAGTGGAAATCAAGTATATGATCCCATTACGAAAGTACCTGTCATGTTTGTGTCTTTAAATAGCTTAAATGGAGAGATTCCAGAAGATATATTTGCCTTTGCTGAGAATGCGGACGCTATTATTTATGGTGAAAAAAATGTTGCGGAAGAGTGGGAATCGAAAATGCGGATTATTCCATATAAAGTGGTGGGAAAGGAACATCAATTAATTATAGCGATTAAACCGGATAATCTTTTTATAACGGTAAATCAAGAATTAATATTAGTAGAAAAAGGTCTTATTTCTTTTACGAAACAGCAGCTGTCTTCCGATGATTCATTTGATTGTATTGTGCATCCAAAAATGTTAACAGGTAAAAAGATCGTAAATAGTGAAAAGGTTAGTTAATATACTATACTCTTAACATTCATCAATTAGAAGGAGGACAATTATGAAAAAATTAAAGCTTCGCCTCACTTATTACTGGTATAAATTATTAATCAAATTAGGGATAAAATCAGATGAAGTATTTTATATTGGCGGAAGTGAAGCATTGCCACCACCGTTAAGCAAAGAAGAAGAAGAAGAACTATTAAAAAAGCTTCCAAAAGGCGATCAAGCAGCACGATCGATGCTGATTGAAAGGAATTTGCGATTGGTTGTTTATATTGCAAGGAAATTTGAAAATACAGGTATAAATATTGAAGATCTTATTAGCATTGGGACGATTGGCTTAATCAAAGCAGTTAATACATTTAATCCCGAAAAAAAAATTAAATTAGCTACATATGCGTCTAGATGTATAGAAAATGAAATATTAATGTATTTAAGAAGAAATAATAAAATTCGTTCAGAGGTTTCTTTTGATGAACCGTTAAATATTGATTGGGATGGAAATGAGTTATTATTATCCGATGTAATGGGAACGGAAGATGATATAATTACAAAAGATTTAGATGCAAGTGTGGATAAAAAGTTATTAATTAAAGCGTTGCATCAGCTTTCAAAAAGAGAAAAACAAATTATGGAACTGCGGTTTGGGTTAGGAACTGGTGAAGAAAAAACGCAAAAAGATGTCGCAGATATGTTAGGAATTTCACAATCCTATATTTCCCGTTTAGAAAAAAGGATTATCAAAAGACTAAAAAAAGAATTTAATAAAATGGTGTAAAAAAATATTTTTTAGAAAAAAACCCTTGTTTACAAGGGTTTTTTTGATGGGCAAAAAGATTGCAAAATTCGTGCATGCATATTTTTCCTTCGCAAGGAGATACTGTTTTTTGAACAGCAGCTCCTGTAAGGAGGGAAATAGATTGACTCGAAATAAAGTAGAAATTTGCGGTGTGGATACATCTAAGCTTCCAGTATTAAAAAACGAAGAAATGAGACAGCTCTTCAAGCAAATGCATCTGGGTGATATAACCGCGAGAGAAAGTCTAGTAAATGGAAATCTTCGCCTCGTTTTAAGTGTTATTCAGCGGTTTAATAATAGAGGCGAATTCGTGGACGACTTATTTCAAGTTGGTTGTATTGGTCTAATGAAATCTATTGATAATTTTGATTTAAGTCAAAACGTAAAGTTTTCCACCTATGCTGTCCCGATGATTATTGGAGAAATTCGTCGTTACTTGCGGGATAATAATCCGATTCGGGTATCAAGGTCTCTAAGAGATATCGCTTATAAAGCATTGCAAGTAAGAGAGCGTTTGATGAGTAAAACATCAAAGGAACCGACAGCTGAGGAAATAGCAAAAGAGCTGGATATTCCTCATGAGGATATTGTATTTGCTTTAGATGCAATCCAAGATCCAGTTTCCCTTTTTGAACCAATCTATAATGATGGTGGAGATCCAATCTATGTGATGGATCAGTTAAGTGATGAAAAAAACAAGGATATTCAATGGGTAGAAGAACTTGCATTAAAAGAAGGTATGAGAAGATTAAATGATCGAGAGAAGCTAATATTACGAAAACGGTTTTTTCAAGGGAAAACACAGATGGAAGTTGCTGATGAAATTGGTATCTCACAAGCGCAAGTATCACGATTAGAAAAAGCTGCTATTAAACAAATGAATAAGAATATACAAAGTTAATGGTATTTGTATAAATTGGACAAAGATTACTGAATCAACAAAAAAGACTACTTTCAAGGTAGTCTTTTTTGTTGTACTAATTTTTCAGCTATGCATCATATACTTACTATACGATGGTTTTTACTTATCGGGTAAACAGATGGTAGGGGTGAAAATAGTGATGAAAATATCTGACTTTCAAATAAAAGATGTTGTAAATGTTGCCAACGGGAAAAAACTTGGTAATATTGGGGATATTGATATAAATTTACAAACTGGAAAAATCGAATCGATCATAATAGGAGGTCCTGGCAGAGTGCTTGGTTTTTTCGGACGAGATGCAGATATTGTCATTCCGTGGAGCAATATATTAAAAATTGGTGAAGACGTTATATTAGTACGCTACAATAATCATCTCGCATTGGCAGATCAGGAAGAATAACAGCTTCTCTAACAGGTAAATAATGATTTTTTTATGACCAAATTATCATGAGTATGGTACACTATAAAAAAACAATGAGGTTAGAAAAATGGAGCCATTTATTTTACAGGAACAAGAGTTTTTTACGATCGCTGATTGGTGTAAAGCATATCCTAATTTGCTTGCTGGATTTTCCACGAAAAATGGCGGCAAAAGTGAAAAAGAATTACAAAGTTTAAATCTTGCTTTTCACGTGAATGATTTAAAAGAAACGGTTTGTGCTAATCGTAAAATTGTTGCAGACAAATTGGATTTTCCGTTAGAAAAATGGGTGGGAGCAGAACAAACGCATCAAACGAATATTGAAATCGTGACAAAGGAGCATGCTGGCAAAGGAGCCTTTGATTATGAAAGTGCCTGCACAGATACAGACGGTTTTTTTACAATGGAAAAAGGAGTGCTATTAACATTATGCTATGCTGATTGTGTGCCGTTATACTTCTTCCATCCCGCAACAGGTGCAATTGGAATTGCTCATGCAGGCTGGAAAGGAACCGTACAGAATATTGCTAAAGAAATGATTGCCGTATTTAATTCACATCACATTAAAGCAAATGAAATAATGGCTGTGATTGGTCCTTCTATTTCCGAGCGGAGGTATATTGTCGATGATCGCGTAATTGCCGAAGTAGAAAAGATATTGTCAGCAGATGAGGCAAAACCATATTATTTAGTTTCGCCCAATCAATATGCGTTAAATTTACAGCAGCTTAATAAGCAAATTCTAATAAAAGCAGGGGTTTCCGAAAAAAATATACAACTTACAAATTATTGTACCAGCCATCATGAGGACTACTTCTTTTCACATCGCCGAGATAATGGGAAAACAGGAAGAATGATGAGTTTTATCGGTTGGAGAGAGGATGTTACCGTTTAAAATGTTTGTAAAAAATAATTTATTAGAAATAGAAAAGAATATTGAAGAAGCTTGTCAAAAAGCACATCGCTCAAAGGATGATATTACCGTAATTGCGGTGACAAAATATGTTACAATAGAAAGAGCCCAAGAAGCACTTGAGACAGGTGTGAGTCATTTAGGAGAAAATCGGGAAGATGGACTTCTATCTAAATATGAAACATTAAAGGACAAGCCTGTATGGCATTTTATCGGCTCCTTGCAAACGAGAAAAGTAAAAAGTATTATTGATTATGTCGATTATATCCATTCACTTGATCGTTTGAGTTTAGCAAAAGAGATACATAAACGTGCTGATAGAACAATAAAATGTTTTGTACAAGTGAATACTTCACAAGAAGAATCCAAACATGGATTGGCATCTGAAGAAACAATCAGCTTTATAAAAAATTTATCTGAGTATACGAATATTCAAATTGTCGGATTAATGACGATGGCGCCATTTACAGATGATGAAGCACAGCTTCGTTATTGCTTCCGATCATTAAAGCAGCTGCAAACAGAAATTCAAAAGCTGCAGTTATCGTATGCACCATGTAGAGAGCTTTCTATGGGAATGTCAAATGATTACTCGATTGCTATCGAAGAAGGAGCAACCATGATAAGAATTGGCACTGCTTTAGTAGGAAACGACAGATAGGAGGCTTAAAATGAGTATAAAATCGAAAATCAAAACGTTCTTCTTTTTAGAAGATGATTATGATGAGGAACAAGAAAGATACGAAGAAGAAGTAGAACCAGTAAAACAGTATAAACAGCAGCAACAACCACATCATATATCGAATCAATCGCAATCAACTGGGCAGAAACAAAATGTGGTTAGTTTGCAAAGTGTACAAAAATCATCAAAAGTATTTTTAGTAGAGCCACGTGTATATGCAGAGGCACAAGATATTGCTGATCAATTAAAAAACAGACGTGCTGTTGTTGTCAACCTGCAGCGTATTGAAAAGGATCAAGGAAAAAGGATTGTCGATTTTCTGAGCGGCACTGTATATGCTATAGGTGGAGATATTCAAAAAATTGGAACCGATATCTTTTTATGTACGCCTGATAATGTCGAAGTATCGGGAAATATTTCGCAAATTCTCCAAGAAACTGAATTTGAACATTCGAGGTGGTAGCCCTTTATGGTCATGTTATATAATATAATCATCAACTTAATTACAGTCTATTCATATGCCTTAATTATTTATATATTAATGTCATGGATTCCAAGTGCAAAAGAAACGGGATTTGGCAGAATTTTAGCACGTATTTGTGAACCGTATTTAGAGCAATTCAGAAGATTTATTCCTCCGATTGGCATGATTGATATATCTCCAATTGTAGCTATTTTTGTTTTACGATTAGCAATGGGTGGCGTAAGACAACTATTTACCTGGTTCGTTTAATAGAAACAACGGAAAAAGGGCTGGAAGATGGCCTTTTTTCTTTTTGTTTTGGCTGTTTTCTCAAAGTTTGTTGTTTTTACGTAAAAAATGGAAGAAGAAGTACTCAGCAGACTGAATACACGTAGACTCCTGTGGGAATGCGAGGAAGACGAGACTTAAGCAGAGCGTATGCGACGAGGAGGCTCGACGCTCGCTAAACGGACGAAGTGTATTCAGGCTGCGAGTTTAAAAGCAACAAACTATACGAAAACAGCCTTTGTTTTAAACCGTTTTAGAAGGGGGATTAGTTGATGTCAATCTATCAGCATTTTCGACCGGAAGAAAAAGACTTTATTGATCAAGTGTTTGCTTGGCGAAACGATGTAGAAAATTCCTATGCACCAAAGCTGACCGATTTTTTAGATCCTCGAGAACAAAAAATAGTCAGTATGATCATTGGTCAAAATCAGTCGATTAAAGTTGCCTTTTCAGGGGGAACAAAAGAAGCCGAACGGAAAAGAGCGTTATTATTTCCCGATTATTATCAAAAAGAGGAAGATGATTTTCAGCTGACATTAATGGAAATAGAGTATCCTAAGAAATTTATTACCATTGAACATCCTCAAGTGCTAGGTAGTATTATGTCATTAGGATTAACCAGAAGTAAATTTGGCGATATATTAATAAAAGAGGACAGAATTCAGCTTATTTTATGTGAAGAGATGAAAGATTATGTTCGTTTGCAATTAAATTCTATCGGGAAAGCGAAAGTGCAGCTAAAAGAGGAACAGTGGGATAACGTATTACATACAGAAGAAAATTGGACCGAAAGTAGTACGACTCTTTCATCTTTAAGGTTGGATACCGTACTTGCTGGAATTTACAATATATCTAGACAAAAAGCGCAAAATTTTATTACAAATGGTTTAACAAAAGTAAATTTCACGACAGTGGAACAAGTGGCTTTCGTTTGTGAAGAAGGAGATGTACTTTCCGTTAGAGGGCATGGAAGATCCATCATAAAAGTAATTGAAGGAAGAACAAAAAAAGATAAATGGAGAGTCATTATAGGTAGAATCAAATAAGTCCATACGGTACTTCTTGCATTTATAGGACAAACATTTTGCTTTTCTTTCCAAAAAGAATAGTTTTTTTCTATCTTAACTATGTTACAATATTTTCAATAGCAATTATTTTGTCTCTAACTCACTTTTTTTGACGTATTTTCAAAAAAAATAAAGGAATTACGTTGATGTTGTCGAATTGTTGTAAAATGATACATAACGAAAAGGAAAATGAAATAGAAGTTTGGGAGGTGGCGGCATGCCATTAACACCGTTAGATATTCATAATAAAGAATTTAGTAAAGGTTTTCGTGGGTATGATGAAGACGAAGTAAATGAATTTTTAGATCAAGTGATAAAGGATTATGAAAACATTATTCGTGAAAAAAAAGCGTTGGATGAGAGATTAAGCGAATTAACTGACCGAATTGGCCACTATAATAATATAGAAGAAACATTAAATAAATCGATAGTTGTTGCACAAGAAGCAGCAGAAGAAGTAAAACGAAACGCACAAAAAGAAGCGAAATTAATCATTAAAGAAGCAGAAAAAAATGCGGACCGAATAATTAATGAGTCATTATCAAAAGCGAGAAAAATCGCATTGGAAATTGAAGAGCTGAAAAAGCAGTCAAAAGTGTTTCGAACTCGATTTAAAATGCTGATAGAAGCTCAATTGGATATGTTAAATAATGACGATTGGGACCATTTGTTAGAATACGAATTGGACGCTTCTGAGTTAAATTCTGCGAAATAATCGATCTTATCTTGACGAACAGAGCTATTTTAGCCTATAATTTTTTAACAAAAGTATATTCATGTTTGCGTAGACAGGGACAGTACAAATTTCGGGAAACTTATGTAAAAGCGAATCAGGGATGGTGGAAGCCTGGTATAAGTCGGAATTGGAAAATCACCCTCGAGTACCTTTTTTGAACGTGTAAGTAGGAAAAGGCGGTTCATCACCGTTACAAAATGCTCAAAGTGGATAGAAGTTATTTCTGTCTATAAGGGTGGTACCGCGGGATAAATATAAACCTTCTCGTCCCTTTTATGGGATGAGGAGGTTTTTTGTTATGTTCTGATTAACTAACAACTTACAAAGACTATAATAGAAAAGAAGCATACCAACCTGAGGGAAAACCTGTATGAATACAAACAGAATATAATTAATGGAGGAATTAATAAATGGAATACAAAGACACATTGCTTATGCCGAAAACAGCATTTCCGATGAGAGGTAATCTGCCTAACCGTGAGCCAGATATTCAGGCGCAATGGAATGATATGAATATTTATGAAAAAGTACAAGAACGTACAAAAGATCGTCCAAAATATATTTTGCATGATGGACCGCCATATGCAAACGGTGATATTCATATTGGCCATGCCTTGAATAAAATTTTAAAAGATTTTATTATCCGCTATAAATCGATGACTGGTTTTAATGCACCTTATGTACCGGGCTGGGATACACATGGTCTGCCGATTGAACAAGCCCTTACAAATAAAGGGGTAAAGCGAAAAGAAATGACGGTTGCTGAATTTCGCAAACTTTGCGAAGAGTATGCACTTGAACAAATTGACAGTCAAAGAGAACAATTCAAACGTTTAGGTGTACGCGGCGATTGGGAAAATCCATATATTACGTTAAAGCCGGCATATGAAGCGCAGCAAATTAAAGTATTTGGAGAAATGGCGAAAAAAGGCTATATCTACAAAGGATTAAAACCAGTTTATTGGTCCCCAACAAGTGAATCTGCATTGGCAGAAGCTGAAATTGAATACAAAGATAAGCAGTCGCCATCCATTTATGTTGGCTTCAAAGTGAAAGAAGGAAATGGCGTAATTGGAGAAGATGTTCAAATCGTTATTTGGACAACAACTCCATGGACGCTTCCAGCAAACCTTGGAATTTCCGTTCATCCAGAACTAACATATGTCATTGTAGAGGAAAAAGGAAATAAATATTTAGTAGCAAAAGACTTATTAGAGACGGTGACAACAGAATTAGAGTGGACTGATACAACAGTGGTTCAAGAAGTTAAAGGATCGGAGCTTGAGAATATTAAAGCAGTTCATCCTTTCTATGATCGTGAATCCCTTGTTATGTTAGGCGAACATGTTACAACAGACGCTGGTACAGGCTGCGTTCATACTGCTTCTGGCCATGGGGAAGATGACTTCCTAGTTTGTCAGAAGTATGGCTTGGAAGTATTAAGTGTAGTTGATGATAAAGGATTAATGACATCAGATGCACCTGGATTTGAAGGGTTATTTTATGATAAAGCAAATAAACCAATTACCGAGAAATTACAAGAAGTCGGCGCTCTTTTAAAATTAGAATTTATTACCCATTCTTATCCGCATGATTGGAGAACTAAAAAACCGGTTATCTTCCGTGCAACTGCCCAATGGTTTGCTTCTATAAAAGACTTCAGAAAAGAGTTATTAGAAGCAGTTAAAGAAACAAAATGGGTACCTTCTTGGGGAGAAACAAGACTGTACAACATGGTACGCGATCGCGGCGACTGGTGTATTTCAAGACAGCGTGCGTGGGGAGTGCCAATCCCGGTATTTTATGCAGAAAATGGCGAGAGCATTATTACTGATGAAACAATCGATCACATCTCTTCTCTGTTTAGAGAGCATGGTTCAAATATTTGGTTTGAAAAATCAGCAAAAGAATTATTGCCAGAAGGCTTTACACATCCAGGAAGCCCTAACGGTACATTTACAAAAGAAACAGACATTATGGATGTTTGGTTTGATTCAGGTTCATCACATCAATCAGTTTTGGAAGAAAGACCAGAATTACAAAGACCGGCAGATCTTTATTTAGAAGGTTCCGACCAATATCGAGGCTGGTTTAACTCATCACTATCAACTGCTGTAGCGGTTACTGGCAAAGCGCCGTATAAAGGTGTGCTAAGCCACGGTTTTGCTCTTGATGGAGAAGGCAGAAAAATGAGTAAATCCCTTGGAAATGTAGTCGTGCCTGCAAAAGTAATGAACCAGCTAGGTGCAGACATTTTGCGTTTATGGGTTGCTTCTGTTGATTTCCAAGCAGATGTACGTGTTTCAGACGCTATTTTAAAACAAGTAACAGAAGTATATCGCAAAATCAGAAATACGTTCCGCTTCTTATTAGGCAACTTAGCAGATTTTGATCCGCAAAAAAATACTGTATCATATAATGATCTTCGTGAAGTGGATCAATTTATGATGGTTAAATTGAATAATTTAATTAGAAATGTAAATGATGCTTATGATAAATTTGAGTTTTCAACTATTTATCATAATATTAATAATTTCTGCACACTTGATTTAAGTGCATTCTATTTAGATTTTGCAAAAGATGTTTTATATATTGAAGCAAATGATAATCATGAAAGAAGAGCAATTCAAACAGTTTTATATGAAAGCTTAATCAGTTTAACGAAACTAGTTGCACCAATTCTTCCTCATACAGCAGATGAGGTATGGACTCATATTACATCTGCAGTAGAAGAGAGTGTACAGTTAACGGATTTCCCTGAATATGTGGAACATAAAAATAGTGAAGCTCTTTTAGAAAAATGGAATAAATTTATGCAACTGCGTGATGATGTATTAAAAGCATTAGAAGAAGCGCGCAACCAAAAAGTAATCGGGAAATCACTTGCTGCAAAAATCACTTTATATGTTAACGAAGAAACAAATGAACTGCTAAATTCTATTCAAGAGAATTTAAAACAATTATTTATTGTTTCTGGTTTTGAAGTAGCTGGTGATTATGAACTAGCACCTGAAAATGCATTAAAATTGGAGCATGCTGCAATCATTGTTTCAAAAGCAGATGGCGAAACTTGTGAAAGATGCTGGACTGTTACAACAGATATTGGCACGGATGCAGACCATGCAACACTATGTGCTAGATGTGCAAGCGTAGTAAAAGAAAATTACAGCGACTTAGCTTAATAAGATATTTTTTCTTTAAGTTAAAGCCATGGCCTAGTAAGGGTCATGGCTTTTGTTAAGAGAAATATCGTTTTATTATTCCAATTAAATACTTCCACCTCCGTTAATAGTTGTTATGACTGTAAAAAGTTAAGTTGGTTTTTCAATCGCAATCTGGAAAAACTATATTTAGAAGAAGTTCAAAAAGAAATCAAATGATAAGCGGCGAATCTTCGTTGGCTTGCTTTGAACACACATTAATTACAACTTAGAACGGAGGATGGCGTATGAATAAGAATTTAGAAAAGCTTTATACAGAACTCCGTATGACACAAATAGAGTTAATAACTACATTAAGAGTGAAAAGAGAATCGAAAATAAATCATTACATTGAAGCGGAACTTTATGATGTAGAAGAATCAATGAAAAGATTAGAAAGTGGAAACTTTGGAACTTGTGAAATTTCTGGTGAACTTATTCCAGAAGATATTTTAGCCATTATTCCAACAATTAAATCCAAAAAGGATGTACAAGAAATGCAATCATATTATCGAAAATCTCTGCACTAAAAGAAGTAAAACTATGGGCTTGCAAAATGAAAAGCTGACGAAACCATTCAGGCTGATCGAAATCGTTTGCCTTTCAAGGAACGAAGACTTTTGAGGAGCGGAGTTACCGAATTTGGGTAATGAGCATCCGAAAAAGTTGAGTGACGAAGAAAGCGAGCGATTGTCGACAGCCTGAAACGATAACTATCGTTTTTATGTAGATTATGCTAAAATGCTAAAGTAGACTCGAGAATTGGAGGAAACTTTGGTGTTTTATTACATAATTGCACTTGTTATTATCGTAATCGATCAATGGACAAAATGGTTAGTCGCTAAAAATATGGACCTTGGAGAAAGCATAGAAGTAATAAAAAATTTCTTTTATATTACTTCTCATCGAAATTCTGGAGCTGCTTGGGGAATATTAGAAGGAAAAATGGCTTTTTTCTATATTGTTACCATATTAGTCATCGCAGGGATTTGTTATTTTATTCAAACAGGAACGAAGGGGAAAAGATTATTTGGCGTTTCGTTAGGATTGATTTTAGGCGGTGCAGTCGGCAATTTTATCGACCGCATCAGACATCAGTATGTAGTTGACTTTATTAATACGTATATCTTCCGTTATGATTTTCCGATATTTAATATTGCAGATTCAAGTTTAGTAATCGGCGTTATTTTATTGTTATTTGTCATGCTGAGGGAGGAAAGAGAAGCGAAGAAGGAGAAAGAAAATGGAAAAAAGGGAACATATCATTCAAGATGATCAAGTAAATGAAAGAATTGATAAAATTATCTCTACGATAGAAAAAGACTGGTCACGCACACAAGTTCAAGCATGGATCAAAGATGGCCATGTTACCGTAAATGGAAATATTGTGAAAACAAAATATAAAGGGGTATTAAATGATATTATCATGATTGATATCCCAGATCCGACTGAATTGGACGTAGCTGCAGAAGAAATGGATCTTGATATTTATTATGAAGACAGTGATGTTCTTGTCGTAAATAAACCAAAAGGAATGGTTGTTCATCCAGCTCCGGGACATGTTTCCGGCACACTCGTAAATGGATTAATGGCTCATTGCAAAGATTTATCCGGTATTAATGGGGTAATGCGACCAGGTATTGTTCATCGTATTGATAAAGATACTTCCGGATTATTAATGGTGGCAAAAAATGATGCAGCTCATGAAAGTTTAGTCAATCAGTTGGTTGAAAAAACAGTGACAAGAAAGTATAAAGCACTTGTACATGGCAGCATTCCACATGATTATGGCACAATAGATGCACCTTTAGGACGTGATCCAAAAGATCGACAAAGCATGACGGTAGTGGATAAAGGCAAACATGCTGTTACCCATTTTCATGTATTAGAGAGATTAGACGGATTTACATTTGTTGAATGTCAACTGGAAACAGGCAGAACGCATCAAATTCGTGTGCATATGAAATATATCGGCTTCCCATTAGCAGGTGATCCAAAATATGGACCACGCAAAACATTAGATTTAGGCGGTCAAGCACTTCATGCAGGTGTATTAGGATTTAATCATCCAAGAACAGGCGAGTATAAAGAATTCGAAGCACCCTTGCCAAAAGATTTTGAGGAACTGTTAAACAATTTAAGAAATAATCGTTGACATAACCTCCTGTTTGTACTATCATTACAGTAGTTAAATAAGTCCTTTAAATCAATCCCGTGAGGTTGAGAAGGAATCGGATATGCCATGATATGGCTAAGTACACTACAAGTCTGTCCTCTCATCCAAATCGGTTGAGAGGATTTTTTTGTAGAAAGGTGATTTCATACATGTCACAAAAAGCACTTGTATTAGATGATCAAGCAATTAGAAGAGCTTTAACTAGAATTGCACACGAAATTATTGAGAAAAATAAAGGAATTGAAAATTGTATTCTAGTTGGTATTCGGACAAGAGGAATTTTTATTGCAAATCGATTGGCGGAAAGGATTTCGCAAATTGAAGGGAAAAAGATTGCAGTTGGAGAGCTTGATATCACCTTATACCGTGATGACTTATCGAAAAAAACTAATAATAAGGAACCTCTTGTAAAAGGTTCTGATATTCCGACAGAAATACAGGATTTAAAAGTCATTTTAGTGGATGATGTACTGTATACGGGAAGAACTGTTCGTGCAGCGATGGATGCGTTGATGGACATTGGAAGACCTTCTTCTATACAGCTTGCAGTGCTGGTAGATAGAGGTCATAGAGAATTGCCGATTAGAGCCGATTATGTTGGGAAAAATATTCCAACATCCAGTTCAGAAAAAATTGTCGTTGATTTAGCAGAAGTGGACGATCATGATGAAGTAAATATATTTGAAAAATAATAAATAACCCTTTTAATTGCAGTACAGCGAGACTGATAAGGGGTGATAACAGATGAGGTCTTATTTCCTTCTGCTTAAAACCCCTGATATGTCTTGCATTGAAGGGGTTTTTTTAAAGAAGAAAGCACATAATAAAGGTTAAATACATCAATGTAGTGCAAGAGGAGACAGCATGAATAGACATAAACCAGTATTGGATATACAAGATAAACCTTCCGCATCTCAATGGATTACACTAAGTTTACAGCACTTATTTGCGATGTTTGGAGCAACTGTTTTAGTACCTTTTCTCATAGGTTTAAGTCCAGCAGTTGCCTTAATCTCAAGCGGACTTGGAACACTTGCATTTTTGATTATTACGAAATGGCAAGTTCCTGCTTACTTAGGTTCCTCCTTTGCCTTTATTGCACCTGTGATAGCCGCTAAACAATTAGGTGGGCCAGGTGCTGCAATGATCGGAACATTTATTGCAGGCATCGTTTACGGCATTGTAGCATTGCTTATTAAAAAAGTGGGTTATCGCTGGATTATGAACATATTGCCGCCAATTGTTGTTGGTCCAGTCATCATGGTAATCGGATTAGCATTGGCAAGTACTGCAGTAAGTCAGGCAATGAATGACCCGGCCACCCAAACATACAACTTGTTATACTTTTCCGTCGCGTTAGTGACATTACTGGCAACGATACTGTTTACGATCTTTGGAAAAGGGGTATTCAGCTTTATCCCAATCCTTGCGGGAATTATTGTAGGATACTTATATGCCCTTGCAGTTGGTGTGGTGGATTTTCAACAAGTAATAGAAGCAGACGTATTTGAAATGCCAGATTTTATTTTCCCATTTGCTGACTATCAAGTAAATATAAATGCTGCTATACTAGCATTGTTTGTACCGGTCGCAATTGTAACGCTAACTGAACATATCGGACATCAGCTTGTTTTAAGCAAAGTAGTAGGAAAAGATTATATAAAAGATCCAGGATTACACCGAAGCATCCTTGGAGATGGCACAGCAACACTTATTTCTGCGTTAATTGGCGGTCCGCCAAAAACAACTTATGGAGAAAATATTGGCGTACTGGCAATTACGAGAGTATATAGTGTATATGTAGTGGCAGGTGCAGCAATACTCGCAATCATATTTGGATTTATCGGTAAGATTACAGCATTAATCCATTCGATCCCAGTTCCAGTAATGGGAGGGGTTTCCATCTTGTTATTTGGAATTATTGCATCATCAGGCCTTAGAATATTAGTAGAAGCTAAAACAGACTTTAGTAAAAATCGCAATTTAGTGATTGCATCTGTTATTCTAGTAACAGGCATTGGTGGAGCATCCATTCATATAGGCGATCAATTTAAAGTAGAAGGAATGGCGCTTGCAGCAATCATTGGAATTATGCTTAATCTCCTTCTTCCAGGCAGAGAAAAAGCAAAAGAAGATTTATTTGAAGCAAATAAAGTAGAACAAACTAAATAAAGTTACACCTTTTAAAAAAGTACAGAGAGACTTTTAAGGGTGTTGAAGGTTTCACAATTTTGTCTATGTGTTGTTTTAAAGTAAAACGAAAACGGCTTATGTAGGTGTGTAAACTTTTCAACTCTAAGACACCCTTATAAGCCTCATTGGGTGTCTTTTTTTAAAGATAAGAAAGCATAAAATTTTTGAATTTAGATGAGTATCTAGCGCAAGCAGCCAGCCCCTGTGAAAAATAACCCCATGCCTCTAAAAGTAAAAAGCACTTTTTGAGTCATGTGAACATTTTTTCTTCGGGGCTGAGCAAGGCGCTTCCGCTTTTCTTATAACAAGGAGGCAAAATTAATGGAAAACTTATTAACAACAGCAGAATTATCCATATCAGCTATTAAAGCTATCCTTAATGACGCACAAAATTTTGCGAATGGGGCTCAATGGAAACCGACTAAGCAAAGTTTTGTTGCAAATCTTTTCTTTGAGCCGAGCACAAGGACAAAATGCAGCTTTGAAGTAGCAGAAAGAAAACTAGGACTTGAAGTGATTCCATTTGAAACGAATGCATCGAGTGTTGTTAAAGGGGAAACATTATATGATACAGTACGCACCTTGGAATCAATTGGTGTAAATGCAGTAGTTGTAAGACATGAGGAAGATAATTATTTCGAAGAGCTAGTTGGCAAGGTAAATATTCCTGTGATTAATGCAGGAGATGGGTGTGAAAATCATCCGACACAATCATTATTAGATTTATTAACGATTCAACAGGAGTTTAACGGTTTTGAAGGCTTAAAAGTCAGCATAATTGGCGATATAAGACATAGCCGTGTAGCTCGATCCAACGCAGATGCATTAACAAGGCTTGGAGCAAATGTAGTATTCTCTGGACCAGCTGAATGGTTTGATGAAAATCTACTGCAAAATGCAAATTATGAGGACATCGATACAGCAATTGAAACGTCAGATGTTGTCATGCTGTTAAGAATTCAGCATGAACGTCATAGTGAAAATTCGTTAGACATAGATAAAAAGGAATATCTTCAGAAGTATGGACTGACGGTTGAAAGAGAAAAACGCATGAAAGCAGGCAGTATTATTATGCATCCTGCTCCTGTAAACCGCGATGTTGAAATTGCAGATGAACTAGTGGAGTGCAGCCGTTCTAGAATTTTTAAACAAATGCAAAACGGTGTGTTTATTCGCATGGCAGTGTTAAAAAGATCACTACAAAAAGTTGAAGGAGGAAAATTACATGTCAATGATCATAAAAAATGGCCAATTACTTACTAATACTGGGGAACTTGTAACAAAAGATATTTACATTCAAGATGGGGTAATAAAAGAGATAGCTGCTTCTATTACAAATGAAGCAGAAGAAATCATTGATGCAGATGGAAAATTGGTTGCTCCAGGCTTTATCGATGTGCATGTACATTTAAGAGAACCTGGAGGCGAGAAGAAAGAAACGATTGCAACAGGTACGATGGCTGCTGCTAAAGGTGGTTTTACGACAATTGCAAACATGCCAAATACAAGACCGGTTCCAGACTCAGTTGAACATTTACATAGTCTGAATGAACGAATTAAAGAAACAGCAAATGTTCGTGTTCTCCCATATGCGTCTATTACAACTAGACAGCTTGGCGAGGAATTGACAGATTTTGCTGCATTAAAAGATTTAGGGGCATTTGCTTTTACAGATGATGGGGTAGGCGTTCAGGAAGCTGGGAAAATGCTAGAGGCAATGAAACGTGCGGCAAGCTTAAATATGGCCATTGTTGCTCATTGTGAAGATAATAGCCTTATAAATAAAGGTTGTGTACATGAAGGCGAATATTCAAAAGCAAACGGATTAAACGGAATTCCATCTGTTTGTGAGTCGGTGCATATAGCAAGAGATGTTCTGTTAGCAGAAGCAGCAGACTGTCATTATCATGTTTGCCATATTAGTACAAAAGAATCTGTCCGTGTTGTTAGAGATGCGAAAAAAGCTGGCATCCGCGTAACAGCAGAAGTTACACCGCATCATTTATTATTATGCGAAAATGATATTGAAGGAAAAGATCCTAATTTCAAAATGAATCCACCATTAAGAGGGAAAGACGATCGTGATGCTTTAATCGAAGGACTGCTTGATGGCACAATCGATTTTATTGCAACTGATCATGCACCGCATACAGCAGAAGAAAAAGCGCAAGGAATAGAGCGTGCTCCATTTGGAATTGTCGGCTTAGAAACTGCTTTTCCATTAATGTATACACATTTTGTAAAAACAGGGAAAATGACGATTGCTCAGTTAATCGACTTTTTAGCAAAAAAACCAGCAGATACATTCCAACTGGCATCTGGTGAAATTGCAGAAGGAAAAGCAGCTGATATCGTAATCTTAGATTTAGAGAAAACAGAAAAAATCAATCCAGAAACCTTTTTATCAAAAGGAAAAAATACTCCATTTACAGGATGGGAATGCCAAGGATGGCCGATTGCTACTATAGTAGATGGAAAGATTGCTTGGAGAAAGGAAAGTGTAAACGCATGAAAAAACAATTAATTCTTGAAGATGGAACTGTGTTTATTGGCGAAGGTTTTGGCGCAGATAAAAACACAACTGGAGAAGTAGTATTCAATACAGGAATGACAGGCTATCAAGAAATATTATCTGATCCGTCTTATTGTGGACAGATTGTTACATTAACATATCCACTTGTTGGGAATTATGGGATCAATCGTGATGATTTTGAGTCGATAACACCTGCAATTCAAGGATTTATTGTAAAAGAGGTTTGCGATTTTCCATCGAATTGGAGAAACGAACTTTCCCTTGATGAATATTTTAAACAAAAAAATATAGCTGGACTAGCAGGCATTGATACAAGAAAATTAACAAGAATTATCCGCCAGCACGGTGCATTAAAAGGTATAATTTGCAGCATCGAAGAAAATGTAGATAGTGTAGTGGAACAACTGAAAACGACAGCATTAAGAAATGATCAAGTAAAATCAGTTTCAACGAAACAAGCATATCCAAGTCCAGGACGTGGACATCGTGTCGTATTAGTAGATTTCGGTATGAAGCATGGAATATTGAGAGAACTTAATCAACGTGATTGTGATGTGATTGTTGTACCATACAACACAACGGCAGCAGAAATTTTAGCTCTTAGTCCAGATGGAATCATGTTATCAAACGGACCTGGAGATCCAAAAGATGTACCAGAAGCTATTGAAATGATCCAAGGAGTACTTGGAAAGGTTCCTCTATTTGGGATTTGTTTAGGACATCAACTATTTGCACTTGCAAGTGGTGCAAATACAGAAAAAATGAAATTTGGCCACAGAGGATCCAATCATCCTGTCAAAGACTTATTAACAGGAAAGGTTGCTTTAACTGCACAGAATCATGGCTATACAGTACAAGAAGAATCAATTAAGCAAACAAATTTAGAAGTGACACATATTGCTTTAAATGATGGAACGATAGAAGGCTTAAAGCATAAAGAGTATCCAGCGTTTACTGTTCAATACCACCCAGAAGCATCACCAGGACCAGAGGATGCAAATTATTTATTCGATCGATTTATTTCAATGATTTTATCACACAAACAGGAAGGTGCCGCATATGTCAAAGCGTAATGATATTAAAAGTATACTAGTAATAGGGTCAGGACCAATCATCATTGGACAAGCAGCAGAATTTGACTATGCAGGAACACAAGCATGTATGGCGTTAAAAGAAGAAGGCTATCGAGTAATCCTTGTCAATTCAAATCCTGCAACAATTATGACAGATACAGAGATTGCAGATGCTGTATATATTGAACCGATCACATTAGATTTTGTCAGCAGAATTATCCGTAAAGAAAGACCAGATGCTATCCTTCCAACATTAGGAGGACAAACTGGATTAAATATGGCAGTAGAGCTATCTGAAGCAGGCGTGTTGGAAGAATGTGGTGTGGAAGTGCTTGGAACAAAGCTATCTGCTATTCAACAAGCAGAAGACCGTGACCTTTTCCGTAATTTAATGAATGAACTTAATGAGCCGGTGCCTGAAAGTGAAATTATTCATACGATGGAAGAAGCAAAAGCATTTGTGGAACAAATCGGCTACCCAATCATTGTTCGCCCAGCCTTTACATTAGGAGGAACAGGCGGAGGAATATGCCATAACGACGAAGATTTAAATGAAATTGTGGCAAGTGGATTAAAAAACAGTCCGGTAACACAATGTTTATTAGAAAAAAGCATCGCAGGATTCAAAGAAATTGAATACGAAGTAATGCGTGACAGCAATGATAATGCCATCGTTGTATGTAACATGGAAAATATTGATCCTGTCGGCATTCATACAGGCGACAGCATTGTTGTAGCACCTAGCCAAACTTTAAGTGACCGCGAATATCAATTATTGCGCAATACATCACTGAAAATTATCCGTGCATTAAAAATTGAAGGTGGATGTAATGTGCAGTTAGCATTAGATCCTGACAGCTATCAATATTATATTATCGAAGTAAACCCGCGTGTAAGCCGTTCATCAGCACTTGCAAGTAAAGCAACTGGCTATCCAATTGCAAAACTTGCTGCAAAAATTGCCGTTGGTTTAACATTGGATGAAATGATGAATCCAGTTACTGGAAAAACGTATGCGAGCTTTGAGCCAGCGCTTGATTATATTGTAAGTAAAATTCCACGCTTCCCATTTGATAAATTTGAGTCTGCTAAACGTAATTTAGGTACACAAATGAAAGCAACTGGTGAAGTAATGGCGATTGGACGTACGTTTGAAGAGTCCTTGTTAAAAGCGATTCGTTCACTGGAAGCAAAAGTATATCATTTTGCTTTAACATCAGGAGAAGAGATCAGCGATGCTTTACTAGAAAAAAGAATCCGCAATGCTGGAGATGAACGATTGTTCTATATTGCAGAGGCGTTAACAAGAGGCGTATCCATTGAAACAATACATGAATGGAGCAAAATTGATTTATTCTTCTTGAAGAAAATGGAAGGCATTATCTTACTTGAAAAAGAGCTAGTGAAACAGCCATTTGATCTCGAACTTGCTAAAAAGGCGAAGGAAAAAGGTTTTGCAGATGTTCAGTTAGCGAAGCTTTGGAATACAACAGAGCTTGAAGTGTATAACTGGAGAACAGAAAACAAGCTTGTTCCGGTTTATAAAACGGTTGATACATGTGCAGCAGAGTTTGAATCGGAAACACCATATTTCTATGGAACATATGAAGAAGAAAATGAATCGATTGTGACAGATCGCAAAAGCATCGTAGTTCTTGGTTCGGGTCCAATTCGAATTGGCCAAGGAATTGAGTTCGATTATGCAACGGTTCATTCTGTATGGGCAATTAAAGAAGCTGGATATGAGGCAATTATCATCAACAATAACCCGGAAACTGTTTCAACAGATTTTAGTATTTCGGACAAATTATACTTCGAACCGTTAACGATTGAAGATGTAATGCATATCATTGATTTAGAAAAACCTGAAGGTGTTGTCGTGCAGTTCGGTGGACAAACTGCCATTAATTTAGCAGATCAATTAGTTCAACGCGGTGTGAAAATTTTAGGAACAACACTTGAAGATCTAGATCGTGCAGAAGATCGTGACAAGTTTGAACAGGCTCTTCGTGAGTTAGGAATTCCACAGCCTGAAGGAAAAACAGCTTTATCTGTTGAAGAAGCAGTAGAGGTTGCAAAAAACATTGGCTACCCAGTCCTTGTTCGCCCATCTTATGTATTAGGCGGAAGAGCAATGCAAATCGTCTATAAAGAAGCAGAATTAATTCCTTACATGGAGAATGCTGTAAAAGCAAGCCCTGGCCAACCAATCTTAATTGACCGTTATTTAACAGGAAAAGAAATAGAAGTTGATGCAATTTGTGATGGCAAAGATGTAGTGATACCAGGAATTATGGAGCATATTGAACGTGCAGGTGTTCACTCAGGAGATTCCATTGCCGTGTATCCACCACAAAGTTTATCGAATGAATTAAAACAAACATTAATCGACTATACAACAAAGCTTGCTAAAGGGCTGAACATTATTGGATTGCTAAATATTCAATATGTTGTGTCAAAAGGAGATGTGTTTGTACTTGAAGTAAATCCTCGTTCAAGTAGAACAGTGCCTTTCTTAAGTAAAATAACAAATGTACCGATGGCAAAAATCGCAACAAAAGTTATTTTAGGAGAAACATTAGAAGGTCTTGGATATTCTTCAGGGTTAGTACCGGAAAAAGATGGAGTTTATGTAAAAGTGCCGGTATTCTCTTTTGCTAAATTAAGAAGAGTTGACATTACGCTTGGACCGGAAATGAAGTCAACTGGTGAAGTAATGGGTAAAGATTATACATTGGAAAAAGCTTTATATAAAGGTTTAGTAGCATCTGGAATGAAAATCCAAACATTTGGAACAGTCTTAATGACCATTGGGGATAAAGATAAGGAAGAAGCATTGCTGCTTGCAAAAAGGTTTGCAAACATCGGCTATAGCTTAATGGCAACAAGTGGTACGGCAGCATTTTTAGAGAAAAATAATATTCCAGTGAGAGTAGTAGATAAAATCGGTGGAGAAGGTACGACGTTAATTGATGTTATTCGAAATGGACAAACACAATTTGTGATCAATACTTTCTCAAAAGGCAGCCAGCCAGCACGTGATGGATTTAGAATTAGAAGAGAATCTGTCGAAAATGGTATACCTTGTTTAACTTCATTGGATACAGCAGAAGCGATTTTGCGTGTTGTCGAAAGCATGACTTTTTCTGCTGAAGCGATGAACGCAGACCAAAAAAGCTTGGAGGCAGTGTTCTCATGATAAAAAACGAACTATGTACGGTCGTAAAACATACGGAAATTGCCGAAAATATAATGGAGCTCACCCTTAGAGGTGAGCTTGTTCATGAAATTGGAGAACCGGGAAGATTTGTGCATTTAAAAGTAGGAGATACATTGGAGCCGTTGTTAAGAAGACCAATTAGTATTTCGCGAATCGATGACAAAAATCTTACTTTTACGATGATTTACCGAAAAGAAGGAAGAGGGACACAGCTTTTAGGTGAGAAAAAGGCTGGAGAGTTAGTGGATGTACTCGGACCGCTTGGAAATGGATTTCCAGTAGAGGAAGCAACTGCTGGTGAAACAGCCCTTTTAGTTGGCGGTGGAATTGGTGTACCACCTTTGTATGAACTTGCACACCGCTTAGTAGAAAAAGGCGTAAATGTAATCACCGTGCTTGGTTTTCAAACTTCGTCTGTTGTTTTTTATGAAAAAGAATTTCAAGCATTGGGAAATACATATGTTGCTACTGTCGATGGAACACATGGAACAAAAGGTTTTGTAACGGATGTAATTGCACAGCAAGGATTAAACTTTGATATTTTATATTCTTGTGGACCAACACCGATGCTTCGCAACCTTGAAAAATCGTTCCCTGATAAAAAAGTATTTATTTCATTGGAAGAACGAATGGGCTGCGGAATCGGTGCATGTTTTGCATGTGTGTGTCATAAAGCAGATGATCCAACTGGATACACGTATAAAAAAGTTTGTACAGATGGACCGGTATTTAAGGCAGGGGAGGTAGTAATATGAATCGATTACAAGTAGAACTTCCTGGTTTAAACTTAAAAAATCCAATTATGCCAGCATCCGGATGCTTTGGGTTTGGAAGAGAATTCAGCAATCTTTATGATTTAAGCAAACTTGGCGCCATCATGATTAAAGCAACAACAGCAGAACCTAGATTTGGCAATCCGACACCACGTGTTGCGGAAACAAACTCTGGCATGCTAAATGCGATTGGACTGCAAAATCCTGGTTTAACAAAAGTTCTTGGGGAAGAGCTGCCATGGCTTGCAAATTATGATGTTCCTATCATTGCAAATGTAGCTGGTTCCTTAGAAGAGGATTATGTAGAAGTTGCAAAAGAAATTTCAAAAGCGCCAAATGTACATGCGTTAGAACTGAATATTTCTTGTCCAAATGTTAAAACAGGTGGAATTATGTTTGGAACGGTACCAGAAGTGGCAAAAAACTTGACGAAAAAGGTAAAAGAAGCTTCACAAGTACCTGTTTACGTTAAGCTGTCTCCTAATGTAACAAATATTGTAGAAATGGCGAAAGCAGTAGAAGCAGGTGGTGCAGACGGTATCACCATGATTAATACGCTGCTTGGGATGCGTTTGGATTTAAAAACAGGCAAGCCGATTTTAGCAAATAAAACGGGCGGTTTATCTGGACCTTCCATTAAACCTGTTGCCATTCGGATGATTTATGAAGTGAGCCAAGCAGTTGATTTGCCGATTATTGGCATGGGCGGCGTTGCGACAGCAGAAGATGTTCTAGAATTTTTCTATGCTGGTGCTAGTGCAGTTGCGGTAGGTACTACCAATTTTGTCGATCCTTTTATTTGTCCAAAAATCATTGACGAATTGCCTGCATTATTAGATCGTTATGGATTTGAACATATATCTGAATGTACGGGAAGGAGCTGGGGAAAAAATGAACAACTCACTTATCATCGCCCTTGATTTTGCAGAGAAGGAAGAGGTTTTTTCCTTCTTAAAAAAATTTAATGGAGAGCCGTTATTTGTAAAAGTAGGCATGGAGTTATTTTACAAAGAAGGGCCTGGCATCATCGAACGCTTAAAAGAGCAGAACCATCAAATTTTCCTAGATTTAAAGCTTCATGATATACCGAATACTGTAAAAAGTGCGATGAGAAATTTAGCAGGATTAGGTGTGGATCTTGTCAACGTGCATGCCGCTGGGGGAGTGCCGATGATGGAAGGTGCATTAGAAGGATTAGAAGCAGGAACACCGGCTGGAAAAATTCGTCCTCGTTGTATTGCAGTAACGCAATTAACGAGCACTTCTGAAGCACAAATGCAAAACGAGCAATTAATCAAAGTGCCGTTGTTACAATCGGTATTACACTATGCAACAATTACAAAGCAGGCAGGACTTGATGGAGTAGTATGCTCCACATTGGAAGCTGCAAGTATTCGAGAGCAATTAGGACATTCTTTCTTAACAGTGACACCTGGAATTCGCTTAGACTCAGACAACGTCCAAGATCAAGTGCGTGTAGCAACACCGAAAACGGCTAGAAATAATGGTGTATCCGCGATTGTTGTCGGAAGATCTATTACAAGAAGTGATAATCCATATGAAAGTTATGTACGTTTTAAAAATGAGTGGGAGGGTGTTACACAATGAAACACAACATCGCAGAGCAATTGTTAAAAATCAAAGCTGTATTTTTACAGCCAAATAATCCATTTACATGGGCTTCAGGCATAAAGTCACCAATATATTGTGACAATCGATTAACACTATCTTATCCAGAAGTTCGTAAAGAAATTGCAAATGGACTTGCAAACTTAATTAAAGAAAAATTTCCGGAAACAGACGTCGTTGCTGGAACTGCAACCGCAGGAATACCTCATGCAGCTTGGGTAAGTGATGTACTTGATCTTCCAATGTGTTATGTTCGTTCCAAAGCAAAAGAACACGGCAAAGGAAATCAAATTGAAGGAAAAATTGAAAAAGGGCAAAAAGTAGTTGTAGTAGAAGACCTTATTTCAACAGGTGGAAGCGTCATTACAGCAGTGAACGGCCTTCGTGAAGCAGGATGCGAAGTGTTAGGTGTTGTATCTATTTTTACATACGAGCTTCCAAAAGGAAAAGAATTATTAGAAGATGCAAATATTGAGGCATACTCTTTGACCGATTATTCTAGTTTGTTAGAAGTAGCACAAAAAAGCGGTTATATTAAAGAGGAAGATTTAGCAAGCTTGCAAGCTTGGAAAGAAAACCCTGCTGAATGGGCAGGGAAGTAATAAATAATGGGTGCATCTCTTGCGTGGATGCACCTTTTTTTAACAAAATATTCATTGGATATACCAGTAGATTTTAATAAAATAGATTTAGAAGAAAGGATGTGTACGATGCTCTATAAATCTCGTGCTGAATCTAGTGAACAACTAATTTTGCAATTTTTAAACACTCGAATGGATTTGTTTGCGAAAGACAAGCAATATTTTTTCAATCTCAAAAAGGGCTATGAAGGGGAGAAAATGTTTGATATTTTAACAGAAAAGCTTGAGTGTGAATGCTATATTTTAAATGATTTATTGTTTAAAATAAATAACACTTTATTCCAAATTGACTCCCTGATTATTATGTCTGAAGCCATTTATTTTTTCGAAGTGAAAAATTATGAAGGGGATTATTATTACGAATCAGATCGATTATACAAAATACCAAAATCTGAAATTATTAATCCACTACATCAATTAAGGAGAAGCGAATCTTTGTTGCGCCAGTTGTTAGACAATCTTGGCTGTAATTCTCCTATTAATGCATCGGTCGTTTTTATTAACCCCGAATTCACCCTCTACCAAGCACCTCAAGGCAAGCCATTTATTTTCCCTACTCAGGTCAACCGCTATTTGCAAAAACTTCAGAAAACATTTTCACAGTTAAATGGAAAACATAAGATGATTGCTGATAAATTAATTTCTCTGCATATAAAAGAATCTCCTTATAAACAACTGCCATTCTTTGAATATAATCAGCTGCAAAAGGGAATCACTTGTGCAGGGTGCAGCTCATTTTCCATATTGGTTGAAGGAAAGAAATGTATCTGTGAAGAGTGTGGACACGAAGAAGAGATTGAAGCTGCGGTACTTCGAAGTGTAAACGAATTTAAGCTCCTTTTTCCTGATCGAAAAATAACTACTAATATTATTTATGAGTGGTGTAAAGTGGTAAAGTCTAAGAAGAGGATCAGTAGAATTTTAGAAAAAAACTTTAAAATTGCAGGGACCAGGCGATGGTCCTTCTATGAATAGAAAACCTTGATGGAGAGTGTTTACCCAGTACTCATTGAGCATGTCCTTAAAGGACGTAACCACTAGCTACTATACAAAGTTTTTCCAATAGAAGGCTTCTCAAAGACAAAACAAAGTAAAAAGCAAGAATTTAGTCTAATAGAAGACCTCTCAAAGACAAAACAAAGTAAAAAGCAAGAATTTTGTCTAATAGAAGACCTCTCAAAGACAAAACAAAGAGAAAAGCAAGAATTTAGTCTAATAGAAGGCTTCTCAAAGACAAAACAAAGTAAAAAGCAAGAGTTTTTGTCTAATAGAAGGCTTCTCAAAGACAAAACAAAGTAAAAAGCAAGAATTTTGTCTAATAGAAGACCTCTCAAAGACAAAACAAAGTAAAAAGTAAGAATTTAGTCTAATAGAAGACTTCTCAAAGATAATACAAAGAGAAAAGCAAGAATTTAGTCTAATAGAAGACCTCTCAAAGACAAAACAAAGGAAAAAGTAAGAATTTAGTCTAATAGAAGACCTCTCAAAGACAAAACAAAGAGAAAAGCAAGAATTTAGTCTAATAGAAGGCTTCTCAAAGACAAAACAAAGTAAAAAGCAAGAGTTTTTGTCTAATAGAAAGCTAACAAAGATAATACCAAGCACAAACTCAAAAATCTCCTTCAGCACTTATATAAAGTCGGCTCCTTGATATTATTTGCAGTAGCCTTTTTCAGAAAGTACGGCGATGTTCAAGATGCTTGTGCTTTATTTTCAATCCAGACGTTAAAATAACACCAAGAAAAACAAAAGCTCCCCCTACAATTTGCTGACTAGAGATGCTTTCCCCTAAAAATAGTCCAATGATGGCAGTGAAAACAGGAATTAAGTTAAGAAATATTCCTGCCTGGTTAGGGCTAACTTGTTTTAATGCCATATTCCAAAATACAAAAGAACATGCGGAAGGAAATAATACCATATAGATAATGCCTATTATTCCTATCGTTGTGATTTTACTGAAATCTATTCCTTGATAAAAAGCAAATGGAGCAAGAATCATCATCGCAAAAAGAGTAGAAAATGCAGTAGTTGTAATGGGCGGAAGTGGTATTCTTCTTCCTAGTAGCGAATAAAATGTCCAAACGATAACAGCACCGATCATCAAGATGTCACCAGCATTATAATTATCATGGAGGATTTGGATAATATTTCCCTTTGTTAAAACCACAATCGCTCCAAATAAAGAAAGCAATAATCCTAAAATCTGTGTTGTCGTCATTTTTTCTTTTAAAAGAAGAAAAGAAAAGAAGACAATAACTCCTGGGTTAATGGTATTCACGAGCGCAGCATTTGTCGCTGAAGTGTAACGTAATGCTTGATAGAGAAATAGATTATAAGCGATGACGCCAAGTATTCCTTGAATAACTAGCAAGTGCCAATTTTTACGTACTAATTTCCAATCTGGTTTTTTTTCAAGAAAAAAAGCAAGCGGAAAGAGAATAATTAATGCCAAAACCCATCTTGAAAAAGTAATCCATAAAGGGGAAAGTTCAGAACCTACCATTTTTCCAAATACAAAGTTACCTGCCCAAAATAAGTTAGTTAAGATTAGGAGTATAAAAACTTTTCCTTTTATTTTCATATGTAGCTCCTTCTATCTAAAAATAAAATCGTGGGAAAGGAGTAGATTACCAATTCCCACGAGGCCTGCAAAATCTAGGCTATTTGTCTTTTTTTAAAGAAATAACCGTTTCTTCATCTGGAGTTACATAAACCGTTTGCTGGTTATCGTAAATGACAAATCCAGGTTTAGCGCCGCTAGGCTTTTTTACATGCCGGACTAATGTATAGTCAACTGGTACAGCGCTGGAATGTTTTGCTTTACTAAAATAGGCTGCTAAGTTGGCTGCTTGCAAAATCGTTTCCTCCGAAGGCTCTTTGCTGCGGATGACAACATGAGAGCCAGGAATGTCCTTTGTATGCAGCCAAATTTCATCGCGTGCAGCGAGTTTATTTGTTAAATAATCATTTTGTTTATTGTTTTTGCCAACTAATATTTCCGTCTGATCATTTGCATAATATTGATCTAAAATAGGTTTATTATTTTGCTGCTTTTTCGTTTGCTTTTTCTGTCTTTCCCTTAAGTATCCTTCTTCAACCAATTCCTCGCGAATTTCCTGAATATCTTTAGGAGAAGCGGAGATGATTTGCTGCATCAATGTTTCGAAATACATTAATTCTTCTTCTGCAAGGCTAATTTGTTCCTTAATAATATCAATTGAATTTTTTGCTTTTTGATATTTTGTAAAGTACTTTTGGGCATTTTCAGATGGAGATAGCCGAGAATCAAGAGGAATCGTCATGACTTCTCCTTCAGGATGATAGTAGTTCACTACTTCCGCTTTATCCATACCTTTTTGAACAGCATATAAGTTGGCTGTTAACAGTTCCCCAAGTAATTGAAACTGTTCAGCGTTTTCGGCATCTGCAAGTGATTTTTGCAGTTTCGTTATTTTTTTCTTATTTTTATCCCGTTCATTGACAATAAATCGTTCTAAATCATTGCTTTGCTGTTTAACACGATCTCGCTCTGCTTTTCCAAAATAAAAGCGGTCGAGCATTTTGCTTAAGGAAGGAAACGATCTTGTTTCTCCATTAACATGATGTAATGGTTGAAAATAAAAGTATTCTTTATTTGATGTAAACATAATAGCTGGATCGTATGTTTCTTTTTTTATGTCTTCCATTTGCTCGATAAATGCTTTTGGTAAAGTAATTCGGTTGGCAATCTTTGCACGAAATAAAATTTCTTTTGCAAGAAGTGGCGAAATTCCGGAAAATTGTTGCACGATTTGTTTGTCTAATTTTCCGCTGTTAAAATCAATTGTTTTTACTACATCTTCCGCTACTGCTGTTAATGGATCGAGTTTATCTTGAGCTGGAGGCGCTTTATATTCATACCCAGGAAGAATAGCTCTGTGGCTGTTAACTGCATAAGAAACATGTTTAATGCTATCAAGGATAGTATTTTTTTCCTGATCAACCAAGATGATATTGCTGTGCCGTCCCATGATTTCTATCATGAGTTTTTTATAAGAAATATCGCCAATTTCATTTCTTCCTCTTATTTCTAATACGATAATTCGATCATTTCCTATTTGGTATATATTCTCAATAAAATAACCTTCCAAATGTTTTCGCAATAACATACAAAACATTGGAGGTTCTTTTGGATTCTCATATGTTTCTTCTGTTAATTGAATACGAGCATAGCTAGGGTGAACAGAAAGCAGGAGTTTTTGATTTTTTCCGTTTGCCCGAACAACCAGTACTATTTCGTTTGAGAATGGCTGCTGTACTTTGTTTATTCGACCACCTTTTAAATTATCTAGTAATTCAGTAGTCATTGCTTTTGTAAATAAACCATCAAATGACATGATAAACATCCTTTTCTTTTTGTATCCATAAAACAGACACTTGTTTCTTTTATTATAATGCATCTTTTATATTATCTATAAATTATTGCTTATAAATGGATCTGCAGGTAAGTACGGTTCCGACTTTCCTCTGACCAAGCCGATTCCGCTTTTCATTGTCTAGCTCCAGCGCCTAGCTCTTGTGAAAAATAACCCTTTGCCTCTAAAAGTAAAAAGCACTTTTCGAGTCAAATGAACATTTTTCTTCGGAGCTGTTCAAGCCGATTCCGCTTTTCTAATTGTCCAGCTCCAAAGCTTAGGTCCTCGAGACATAAGCCAATCGTCTGTGGAGGTAAAGAGCAACCTCCTTTAGCCGCTCGTCTTATGTTTTTCGGACCTGAACAAGGCTTTTCCGCTTTTCTAATAATAATAGCATTTTTTTATCTTTGGTTGAATATGATTTCTTTAGAGTGGTGTTGGGACAACTCTGCAGGTTAGTTAATGTTTGACTTTTATTCAGAATAACTACGTTTTTTCTTCGCCTTTTAATAAAAGTAAAGAAATTATCGAAGGTAAACAAGTGTCTAGCTTCAAAACTGACCAAGGCGCTTACGCTTTTCTTAATTGGCGAGTGGATTTGAAAAAGGGGGAAGTGAGATGGCCGGATGAACTATCATGAAATGAATGAAAAAGAAGTGGAACGAACATTAAATACTGATTTTTCGGCTGGGCTGACAAATGATGATGCTAGTAAGCGAAGCAAGCAGTTTGGGAAAAATGAGCTTGAAGAAGGAGAAAAGCAATCTGCTCTACTTTTATTTTTTAGTCAATTCAAAGATTTTATGGTGCTTGTCCTACTAGCAGCAACGTTAATATCAGGGCTTTTAGGTGAATATATTGATGCGATTGCGATTATTGCGATTATCATCCTAAATAGCTTTCTTGGTTTTTTCCAGGAAAGAAGAGCAGAAAAATCCTTATCGGCATTAAAAGAGCTTTCGCAGCCACAAGTTCAAGTTTTAAGAGACGGGGAATGGATAAAAATTCTTTCGAAAGAATTAGTTCCTGGTGATGTACTTAAATTTTCAAGCGGAGATCGGATTGGTGCAGATGTACGCATCATTGAATCAAGAAGCCTGGAAGTGGAAGAATCTGCTTTAACAGGAGAGTCTGTCCCTGTACCAAAAACAGTACCTCCAATTAAATCAGCGAATTTGACTCTCGGTGATATGGAAAATATGGGATTTATGGGTACAATGGTATCAAGGGGAAGCGGCGTCGGTGTTGTTATTGCAACAGGAATGAAAACGGCAATGGGACAAATTGCGGATCTATTGCAAAATGCTGAATCACAAACAACACCATTACAGCGAAGATTAGAACAACTTGGAAAAATTTTGATTGTTACTGCATTATGTTTAACCGTTCTCGTCGTAGCAATTGGTGTTTTACAAGGAAATGATTTGTATGAAATGGTGCTTGCCGGTGTATCATTAGCAGTAGCAGCCATTCCAGAAGGGCTGCCAGCCATTGTTACCATTGCTTTGTCACTCGGTGTTCAAAAAATGATTCGCAAAAATGCGATTGTACGAAAGCTGCCAGCAGTTGAAACATTAGGTTGTGCCAGTGTCATTTGCTCAGACAAAACGGGTACACTTACTCAAAATAAAATGACCGTGACAAAGGTTTGGAGCGGCGGGAAAACATGGACAGTTGATGGCATTGGATATGAACCACAAGGACATTATTATGAAGATAATAAGGTAATAGATCCCCGAAAAGATAAAGTTCTTCAGCAGTTATTAACATTTGGCATCCTTTGTAATCATGCGGAAATATTGCAAAAAGACGGTGAGTATGTATTAAATGGAGACCCTACGGAAGGTGCTTTGCTTGTTGCCGGGATGAAAGCAGGCTACTCACGAAGTCAACTATTAAATCATTTTACAATAACGAAGGAATTTCCTTTTGATTCAACTCGTAAAATGATGAGTGTTATCGTAAAAGACCCGTCTGGCAGACAATTTGTAGTGACAAAAGGTGCACCAGATGTATTAACGGGAAAAAGCATATCTATTTTGCTGGGAAATAAAACACAAGTATTTGCAAGTGGATCGAAAAAAATGGTCCAGGATGCTATTAACGGTTTAGCATCACAAGCACTTCGCACGATTGCGATTGGTTTTAAAGAAATATCTCCCAATACAATTATTTTACATGAAAATGAAGCCGAAAAAGATTTAACTTTTATCGGTTTACAAGGGATTATTGATCCGCCGAGACCAGAAGTGAAAACAGCGGTAAAAGAATGTAAAGATGCTGGAATAAAAACAGTAATGATTACAGGAGATCATGTGATAACGGCAAAAGCCATTGCCATGCAGCTGGGGATAGCGAATAAACGCTCTAAAGTGTTAGAAGGTAAAGATTTATCAAATATGAACTTATCTCAATTAGAAGATGTCGTAGATGAAGTTTCTGTTTTTGCAAGAGTATCGCCAGAACATAAATTAAAGATCGTACAAGCGTTTCAAAATAGAGGACATGTAGTGGCGATGACAGGTGACGGTGTAAATGATGCTCCTGCCATTAAAACAGCAGATATCGGCATTGCGATGGGGGTCACTGGTACTGATGTCGCAAAAGAAGCCTCTTCTTTAGTGTTAATGGATGATAATTTTGCATCTATTAAAGCGGCCATTATTGAAGGCAGAAATATTTATGAAAATATTCGTAAATTTATTCGCTATTTATTAGCTTCCAATGTAGGGGAAATACTAGTGATGTTATTTGCAATGGTGCTTGACCTGCCACTGCCGCTTGTGCCAATACAAATATTATGGGTCAATTTAGTAACAGATGGTTTGCCTGCCATGGCATTAGGACTCGATAGACCAGAAGATAATGTAATGAAAAGGGATCCGAGAAATCCGAGTGAAGGCGTCTTTGCAAGAGGTTTAGGCTGGAAAGTTGTCTCACGTGGTTTTTTGATTGGCATATCTACCATTTTAGCGTTTATTTTTGCCTATAATAATAATCCGGACAACTTGGCATATGCCCAAACGGTTGCTTTTGTTACGTTAGTGTTAGCGCAACTGATCCATGTATTTGATTGCCGCAGTGAAAAATCGATTCTATCTCGAAATCCATTTGGTAATATGTATTTAGTATGGGCTGTTATTTCTTCCTTATTGTTAGTACTTGTTGTTATTTATGTACCTATCTTACAAAATATTTTTCATACACTGCCAATTCACTCAAAAGATTGGCCAATGATCATCGGTTTAGCATCAGTTCCAACTTTTTTACTGGCAGGATCATTTTTATTAAGTAAATCAAAATAAAATATGTTATAATCCAAAAGGTATCAGAGACAACTCTATACTTCAGATAATTGACAAAGTTGAATTTGCAAACTTCAGGCTAATCGAAAGCGTTTGTCTTTCGAGGCACGAAGATTTGTGAGGAGCGGCGGGTAACAGGATGTTGGTCAGAACGACGTTGTCACAGGACGTGACGTATTTAGTCGTTCATCCTCATTTACCTGGTAATGAGCATCCGAGCAAAGCGAGTAACGAAGAAAGCAAGCGTTTGTCGATAGCCTGGGTATCAGAGACAACTCTATACCTTTTGTTTTTGAATAAATATTTATATATGTTTTTCAACCTTAGAAGCTTTGTATCCAGGAGATGGATACGTATTGCTTTAGTTTTATAAAAAATGGATGTGTGAAAAATGGTTAAAAGTATGACTGGTTTTGGCAGGAGCAATAAGCAATTAGAAGATTTTAACGTATCCGTTGAAATAAAAGCGGTCAATCATCGCTTTCGTGAGCAAACAATTCGAATGCCTAAACAGTTTTTAAACATAGAGGAAAAAATAAAAAAAACCATTTCAAACGATATACATAGGGGCAGGGTAGAAGTTTTTATAATGGTAGAGGGAGATCGATTTAAAAATCAAAAAGTTATCGTTGATTATAAATCGCTCGACCATTATCATCAGCTATTAACGGAAATAAAAAATAGATACTCTATACAAGAACCAATTTCTATTGATGACTTGTTAAAGAAAGAAGATTGCTTTCAGTTAGTTGATGAAGAAGTAAACGAAAATGAAGTGGAGCAAATTATTTTAGACGTTGTCGAAGAAGCTATAATCGAATTAACGAAGATGCGAACGGCAGAAGGTATTGCATTACAACATGATATTCTTCACTTGTTAGGAAAGGCAGAGCAGACAATTACCCGTCTCCATCAGCTGGCTCCACAAGTTATCACGGCATATCGGGAAAAAATAAAAGCAAGAATAGAAGACTATTTACAAGATAAGGTGGAAGAGACGAGACTATTAACGGAAGTAGCAATATTTGCGGATAAAGCGGATATAAATGAGGAATTGATTCGGTTAAAAAGTCATATTCAGCAGTTTCACCATATTCTTCAAGCAAACGAAGCAATCGGTAGAAAACTAGATTTTCTTCTTCAGGAAATGAATAGAGAAGTAAATACGATTGGTTCGAAAGCAAACTCAGCAGATATCAGTAAAGAAGTAGTCGAAATGAAAAGCTTTTTAGAAAAAATAAAAGAGCAAATCCAAAACATAGAATAAAACAAGTTTAGATTAATGCTGCCTCGTCAAAAATAAATAAAAGTGTGTGTTCAAAAAGGGAACAAATTAGAAGCAAGAAGGTCGAGGCGGTTTAGCTCCCGGCAACTGACTTCCACAGGATGTGGTGACTTCAACGTTGCTCACAGGACGTGAGTGTTTTTAGTTGAAGATCCTCTGTTGGATACGTGAGTAGCGGAAAAGGAAACCAACGAAGAGATTCGCCGCTTATCATTTGGTGACTTTTTGAACATCCGCTGTAAGATTGGAGATAAACATGAGCATCAAGTTAATAAATATTGGTTTCGGAAATATTGTATCTGCAAACCGAATTATATCGATAGTAAGTCCTGAATCTGCTCCAATTAAACGTATTATCCAAGATGCGCGGGATCGAGGTTCACTAATTGATGCAACGTATGGAAGAAGAACAAGGGCTGTTATCGTGATGGACAGCGACCATGTGATTCTTTCGGCTGTACAGCCAGAAACGGTTGCTCATCGACTAAATGATCGCGATGAAATAATGGATGAAGGGTAGGAAAGTAAAGTGGTAGATAAAGGGCTGTTAATTGTGTTATCAGGACCTTCTGGTGTTGGGAAAGGTACGGTGCGCAAACAAATTTTTTCACAAAAAAATAACGCATTTGAATATTCGATTTCAATGACAACAAGACTTCCTCGTGATGGAGAAGTTGATGGTGTCGATTATTTTTTCAAAAAAAGAGAAGAGTTTGAAGCGTTGATTAAAGAAGGCAAACTACTGGAATATGCAGAGTTTGTCGGCAACTATTATGGAACACCTGTTGATTATGTAAAAGAAACAACGGAAAAAGGAAAAGATGTTTTTTTAGAAATAGAAGTAGAAGGTGCAAAGCAGGTAAGAGAAAAATTTCCTGACGGCTTATTTATTTTTTTAAGTCCGCCTAGTTTATCGGAGTTGAAAAAACGTATTGTCACAAGAGGGACAGAAACGGAAGAAATTATTAACAACAGAATGAATGCGGCAAAAGAAGAAATAGAAATGATGCATCTGTATGATTATGTGGTAGAAAATGATACAGTAGAGAATGCATGTGAAAAAATAAAGGCAATTATTATTGCTGAACATTGCAGAAGAGAAAGAGTAGAACCAAAATACAAAAAAATGCTGGAGGCTAATTAACTATGTTATACCCATCTATTGATTCATTAATGACAAAAATTGATTCTAAATATTCTTTAGTATCTGTGGCAGCGAAAAGAGCGAGAAAAATGCAATTGAATGCAAAACCACAATTAAATAAATATGTATCTCATAAAAATGTCGGAAAAGCATTAGAAGAAATTCATGCAGATCAATTAACATACCGTGTGAATCTAGAGGAAGCGGAAAAAGGCGAATAATACACCATCATAAACATCAAAAGAAAGACTTGATCGGAAGAGAAATTTCTCCTTCCTGATCAGTCTTTTTTCATGAGGGCAGATTGATGCATGAAATACTATTTCTACACTCTGACATATGTTTTTGTTTGATTTAGATGAAATATCTCTATTTTTTTTGCATAATAAAAGAAGCGAAGGATTTGGAATGGAGGAACATCATGTTACAGGGAAAAAAGATATTGTTATGTATTACCGGTGGAATTGCTGTGTACAAAATGTGTGCATTAACAAGTAAATTAACGCAAAAGGGTGCAATTGTAAAAGTCATCATGTCTGAAGCAGCAACAGAGTTTGTGGCTCCATTGACATTTAAAGCACTTTCAAAAAATGAAGTATATACAGATACATTTGATGAAAAGGATGCAAAAGTAATTGCTCATATCGATTTAGCAGATTGGGCAGATTTAATTCTTTTAGGTCCGGCAACAGCTAATACGATTGGAAAGCTTGCGAATGGCATTGCTGATAATATGGTGACAACTACTTTACTGGCGGCAACAAGTGATGTCTGGATTGCGCCAGCCATGAATGTTCATATGTATGACCATCCTGCAGTGCAAAAAAATATTCAGACATTATATGATTATGGCTATCGTTTTATCAACCCTAGTGAAGGCTATTTAGCATGTGGCTATGTTGGTAAAGGTAGATTAGAAGAGCCGGAAATTATCATTGAACATATGGAAGAACATTTTTCTAGCAAAAAACAATTTTTACACAATAAAACCGTCCTAGTTACGGCTGGACCTACAAGAGAAAAAATCGATCCCGTGCGTTTTATCTCCAATAGTTCAACAGGAAAAATGGGGTATAGTATTGCAAAACAAGCGATGAATCTAGGTGCAGACGTTATCCTTATAACAGGTCCAACTGCAATATCTCCGCCAAAAGGAGTAAAGGTGATTGCTGTTGAAAGCGCAGACGAAATGTACGATGCCGTAATGGAGTATAGCAGTTCTGCTGATATTATTATTAAAACTGCGGCAGTTAGTGATTATAAGCCGGTTAAAACGTATGATCATAAAGTAAAAAAACAGCCGGGATCGGAAATAATAGAGTTTACTAGAACAAAAGATATTCTTGCAGAATTAGGAGCAAGAAAACACAAACAAGTGCTGATTGGATTTGCAGCAGAAACGCAAAATATGGAAGAATATGCAAAAGAGAAGCTAGAAAGAAAAAACGCTGATATGATTGTAGCGAATAATGTAAACAGGAAAGATTCTGGTTTCGGAACAGATACTAATCTAGTCACTTTTTATATGAAAAATGGCGAGAAAAAAGAGCTGCCATTATTAACAAAAGATGAAGTAGCCTTGGAGTTGTTAGAACAAGCTTTTTTATTGAAAGAAGATGATAATGGATGACCGTTGCAAAAGTGGTGGTAGATGTACCGGCTAAACAAACAGATAAACCATTTGATTATCTTATACCAGAACATTTAGAAAACATCATTCAGCCAGGAATGCGTGTTATTGTGCCGTTTGGTCCGAGAAAAGTACAAGGGTTTGTTGAATCAATTGAGCAGGAGTCCTCTTATCATTCGTTAAAAAAAATCACGGAACCGATGGACCTTGTTCCTGTATTAAATAAGGAACTGCTGCATTTAGCAGATTGGTTATCTGTACAAACACTTTGTTATAAAATATCCGCTTTTCAAGCAATGCTGCCTCCTGCTTTGAAGGCTAAATATGAGCGGAAAATAAGGCTGCTTGCAAATGGCGATCAACAAGAATTGCCAGAAAGTTTCTATCCACTATTTAATGGGAAAGAAGAAGTGTTATGGGAGGAAGCAATAAAAACCACCTCCCTTTCTGCTATTCAAAAAGAGGTCAAAAAGGGAAAGCTCGAAGTGGTATATGAAGTACAGTCCCGAGCCAACAAAAAAAAGGTAAAGCATATTTATTCTCTTCTAAATAGGACACAATTACAAGAAGTCGCTAAAAACTTAAATAAGCAGGCAAAAAAGCAGCAACAAATAATCGAATATTTTATGCAAAAAAACGAGTCTGTTGAACAGAAAGTATTATTAGGAGAGCTGAAAACATCAAGTAGCGTTATAAAAGGATTAATCGAAAAAGGCATCTTAGCGGAAAAAGAAGTTGAAATGTACCGTGATCCGTATAAAGAAAGAGAATTTGAGAGAACATCCCCTTTGCAGTTGACAGAAGAACAACAGCAGGCAATCGAGCCAATCCATCATAGCATTGATGATTCATTTCACAAAGTATTTTTATTATATGGAGTAACAGGAAGCGGAAAAACGGAAGTATATCTTCAATCCATTGATAAAGTCTTAAAAAAAGGCATGGAAGCGATTTGTTTAGTGCCTGAAATTGCGTTGACACCACAGATGGTCCATCGCTTTAAAGGCCGATTCGGCGATCAAGTAGCCGTTCTTCACAGTGGCCTTTCGGTTGGCGAGAAATATGATGAATGGCGGAAAATACAGCGAAAAGAAGTGAACGTAGTAGTAGGGGCGCGGTCAGCCATTTTCGCTCCATTTGAAAATTTAGGCATTATTATTATAGATGAAGAACATGAAATGACGTATAAACAAGAAGAAAACCCGCGCTATCATGCAAAGGATGTAGCCATAAAGCGAGGAGAAACGTATCATTGCCCAGTCATTCTTGGCAGTGCCACTCCTTCTTTGGAAAGCTTTGCTCGTGCGCAAAAAGGTGTTTTTTCTTTGTTGACATTAAAAAAGAGAATGAACAATAATCCGTTGCCAGCTGTTCAAATTGTTGATATGCGAGAAGAACTGCGCGCCGGAAATCGTTCCATGTTTTCAAGCGTGTTATTGGAAAAGTTAAAAGATCGAATTGAAAAAAAACAGCAAACGGTTTTATTTTTAAATAAACGAGGTCATTCATCTTTTGTAATGTGCCGTGACTGCGGTTATGTAGTGAAATGTCCTCATTGCGATATTAGCTTAACTTATCATCAATACAATAATCAGATGAAATGCCATTATTGCGGATATGAAGATAGGACACCGAACAATTGTCCGGAATGCAGCAGTGAACATATTCGCTATTTTGGAACGGGAACGCAAAAGGTAGAAGAAGAGCTTGCTAAAATCATGCCGGAAGCTCGTGTAATTCGTATGGATGTGGATACGACAAGTAGAAAAGGAGCCCATGAAAAATTATTAAAACAATTTCAAGACGGCAAAGCAGATATTCTTCTAGGTACACAGATGATTGCTAAGGGACTGGATTTTCCAAAAATTACTCTTGTAGGTGTATTATCAGCTGATACGATGCTACATTTACCTGATTTCCGCTCATCAGAAAAAACATTTCAGCTGTTAACACAGGTCAGCGGCCGTGCAGGAAGGCATGAATTAGAAGGAGAAGTTGTTTTTCAAACATACACTCCAGAGCATTACAGCATTGAGCTTGCAAGTCAGCAAAATTATGATATCTTTTACGAAAGTGAAATGATGATAAGAAGAAGCCACTCCTATCCTCCTTATTACTATATAACACTTATCACAGTAAGCCATGAACAATTAATGAAAGCAGTTGCTGTAACGGAACAAATTTCTCATGTTGTAAGGCAAAAGCTCTCTCCTAAAACGGTCGTCTTAGGACCTGTTGCTTCCCCTATTTCCAGAATAAAAAATAGATATCGGTATCAGTGTCTGATAAAATACAAGCAAGAACCTAACTTAAAGTCAGTATTAAAAACAATAATGGACCATTATCAAGGTGAAATTACTACAAACGGTTTACAAATTTCCATTGATGTTAATCCTTATATTCTAATGTAGGAATACAACATGCTTGTGTTCTTGAAATAAACAGTTTAAAATAGAACGTTGCATTAAATAATGGAGAAGAAGATTTGGAGGAAATGAAGTGGCAGTAAAACAAATTGTACTGTTTCCAGCAGAAATATTAGAACGTCCATGTGAAACAGTTACAGTATTTGATAAAAAATTAGCAAAACTATTAAATGATATGTATGATACGATGATTGAATTTGATGGAGTAGGACTTGCTGCACCACAAATAGGAATTGGTAAAAAAATTGCCATTGTTGATATAGATGATGAGATGGGAACGATTGAATTAATCAATCCACAATTACTATCTGCGAATGGAGAACAAAATGGACCAGAAGGCTGTTTAAGTTTTCCAGGAGTGTACGGAGAAGTGAGCCGTCCGTTTTCCATTAAAGTAAAAGCTCAAAACAAAAAAGGAAAACCTTTTATTATCGAAGCAGAGGATTTTTTAGCAAGAGCTATTCTTCATGAAATGGATCATTTAGACGGCGTTCTTTTTACGACAAAAATTACCCGCTATTTAGAGGAAGAAGAGTTAGAAGGAGTGGAATCTGAATGACAAACATTGTATTTATGGGTACGCCAGATTTTTCTGTACCAGTACTGCAGCAGCTATTGAAGGATGGCTATCATGTAATTGCAGCGGTAACACAGCCAGATCGTCCAGTTGGCAGGAAAAGAACATTAACACCGCCGCCTGTAAAAGTAGAAGCATTAAAACATGGGATTCCTGTTTACCAGCCGGAAAAAATCCGCCAGTCAGAAGAATTAGCAAAAATTATAGAGTTGCAGCCGGATTTAATTGTAACAGCTGCATTTGGCCAAATTTTGCCGAATGAATTATTAGAAGCGCCGAAGCATGGATGCATTAATGTGCATGCGTCCCTATTGCCTGAACTTAGAGGTGGTGCGCCGATTCATTACAGTATTATCCAAGGAAAAGAAAAAACAGGGATTACCATTATGTATATGGCAGAAAAGCTGGATGCTGGAGATATTTTAACACAAGTGGAAGTACCGATTGCAGAAGAAGATACAGTTGGTACGCTGCATGACAAATTAAGTGCAGCCGGAAGCTCGCTTCTTTCTGAAACATTGCCAAAGCTGTTGGCAGGCGAGATTACCCCAATTGCTCAAAAAGATGAGGAAGCAACTTTTGCCTCTAATATAAAACGTTCAGATGAAAAAATCGATTGGTCTCTTTCTGGAGAAGAAATCTACAATAAAATCCGCGGCTTGAATCCTTGGCCCGTTGCATTCACCACGTATCAAAACGAAGTGATGAAAGTATGGAATGCAAAAAAGGTGACAACCTCTAATAATGCTGCACCTGGAACGATTGTTGAGGTTCAAAAAGATGGCATTGTCGTTGCGACTGGCAATAAAACATCGATCAAAATAACGGAGCTTCAGCCTGCAGGCAAAAAGAAAATGGCAGCAGAAGTATTTTTAAGAGGCGCAGGTGCAAAAATAGCTGTATTAGAAGTAGTAGGAGCAGAAAATGACAAGTAAAAAAAACGTTCGAGAAACAGCGTTAGATATATTAGAAACAATCAATAATAATCAAGCATACAGCAATCTGTTATTAAATACGAGCATTAAAAAAAATGAACTTCCTGCAAAAGACATCGGACTTTTAACAGAAATCGTTTATGGCACGTTGCAAAGAAAAATAACCTTATCTTATTATTTACAGCCTTTTTTAAAAAATAGCCATAAAATGCAAAGTTGGGTAGTATCTTTGCTGCAATTAACGCTTTATCAAATTCTTTATTTAGATCGCATTCCAGATCATGCTGCTATTCATGAAGCGGTGGAGATTGCAAAAAAACGCGGTCATAAAGGAATTTCCGGTTTAGTCAATGCTGTATTAAGAAATATCCAAAGACAAGGTGTACCATCATTAGATAAGATTGTGGATCCGATTGAAAGGCTGGCAACGGAAACAAGTCATCCGCTTTGGCTAGTAACAAGATGGGTAAATCAATTCGGACTAGAAGAAACGAAAAAAATGTGTGCATTAAATTTAACAGCTCCTGTTCAAACAGCACGTGTAAATACCACAAGAATATCAAAAGAAGAATGTATATCTTTGTTAGAAGAAGAAGGATATCAAGTCGCAGCAAGTGATGTTGTACCAGAAGGAGTTCAATGTTTAAAAGGAAATATTGCTCATTCGGTTTGTTTTCAAAAAGGGTTTTTAACGATCCAAGATGAAAGCTCCATGTTAGTTGCCTATGCATTGGATGTAGAAAAACCGTTAGCGGTATTGGATGCCTGTGCAGCACCAGGTGGAAAATCAACTCATATTGCAGAGAAAATGAATAATGAAGGACAAGTGTTATCCGTCGATCTCCATAGCCATAAAGTAAAGCTAATTCGCCAAAATGCAGACAGATTAAATCTTCATAATATAGAAACAAAAGCAATGGACTCAAGAAAGCTGAATGAAGTACTTGAACACGAGTCATTTGACCGAATTTTGCTGGACGCGCCTTGTTCTGGATTAGGTGTAATGAGAAGAAAACCAGATATTAAATACACAAAAGAAGAACAAGATATGGATAGGCTGCACACTATTCAACTACAGCTATTAGAAACGATGTCGTCTTTATTAAAAAAAGGTGGATTATTGATTTATAGTACATGTACAATTGATGCAAAAGAAAACGAAGAAGTAGTGGAACGTTTTTTAGAACAGCATGCAAACTTTTATAAAGATACAACATTAGTAGAACGTATGCCAGAACCAGTTCGTTCCTACGTTAAGGAACATGAGCTGCAAATATTGCCACAATATTTTGGATCAGACGGCTTTTATATAGCCGCATTAAGAAAGCAGGTGTAAGAATGGAACAAATAAAAACAGAAAAGAAACAAGTTACTACAGAAACGTTGCCATCTATCTACTCGTTACAATTACAGGAGTTAAAAGACTGGTTAAAAGAGAACGGTGAAAAACCATTCAGAGCAGACCAAATTTTTGAATGGCTATATAAAAAACGTATTACAAGTTTTGAAGAAATGTCGAACCTGTCGAAAAGTTTACGTCAATTATTAACAGACCATTTTACGATTACGACGCTTAAAACGATTATTGAACAAACATCCAGTGACGGTACGATTAAATTTTTATTTGAACTGCATGACGGATATTCGATTGAAACGGTTTTAATGAGACATGAATATGGCAATTCTGTATGTGTAACAACACAAGTCGGCTGCCGAATCGGCTGTACATTCTGTGCGTCTACTCTTGGTGGGCTAAAAAGAAATCTAGAGGCAGGCGAAATTGTTGCCCAAGTTGTTAAAGTACAACAGGCACTGGATAAACTAGATGAGCGTGTAAGTTCTGTTGTTATTATGGGAATTGGGGAACCTTTTGATAATTTTGCGAATATGTTAAGCTTCTTAAAAATTATTAATCATGATCAAGCATTAAATATTGGTGCTAGACATATTACCGTTTCTACTAGTGGGATCGTTCCAAAAATTTATGAATTTGCCGATCAGAATATGCAAATTAATTTTGCCGTTTCCTTGCATGCCCCTAATACGGAGCTGAGAAGCCGTTTAATGCCAATCAACAGAGCGTATAAACTCCCGCAGTTGATGGAATCTATTCGATATTATGTAGAGAAAACCGGACGAAGAGTAAGTTTTGAGTATGGATTATTTGGAAATGTAAACGATCAAGTAGAACATGCAGAAGAATTGGCTAAACTTGTAAAAGGAATCAAATGTCATGTTAACTTAATTCCAGTTAACTATGTTCCGGAAAGAGACTATGTTCGTACACCAAGAGATCAAATTTTCTTATTCGAAAAAACATTAAAAAATCATGGAGTAAATGTAACAATACGCAGAGAACAAGGCTCCGATATTGATGCTGCTTGTGGACAGCTGCGTGCAAAGGAGCGACAAGAAGAGACGAGGTGACAATGTTGAAAGAAATTTTTATGACAGACAAAGGAAAAGTACGTCATCATAATGAAGACAATGGAGCCATTGTCTTTAATAAAAGTGGTCAACGCCTTGCCATCGTAGCAGATGGCATGGGCGGACATCGTGCTGGTGATGTAGCGAGCAGATTAACGGTGGAAAAACTAACAGAATTATGGAATGTAAATGACCATATTTCTACTGCAGATGAAGCAGAAAAATGGTTGCGAACGAATATTCTTCAAGTGAACCATTATGTTTTACAACACGCTTTAGCACATCCTGAATGTGATGGAATGGGAACGACCATTATTGCTGTTATTAGTACTGAAAATTTCTCAAGCATTGCACATGTTGGAGACAGTCGTTGTTATTTATATAATGAAGACGGTTTTAAACAATTAACGGAAGATCATTCATTAGTAAATGAATTAGTAAGAATGGGCCAAATTACAAAAGAAGATGCTGAAAATCATCCGCGAAAAAATGTTGTATTAAGAGCTTTAGGAACAGATGAAAACTTAAGCATTGATATTATGACCATTATGTTTGAGCAAGGTGACATGATGTTAATTTGTTCAGACGGATTAACAAACAAAGTGACCGATGATCAACTGATAGAGGTTCTTAAACAAGAAGCTTCTCTCGAATCGAAGGCAGCGGCATTAATCAATACTGCAAATGAAAATGGCGGAGAAGATAATATAACCGTTGTTATTTTAGAATATTTTTATAGTAATCGAGCAGGTGAAGCTACATGATGATCGGCAAAAGGATAAATGGTCGTTATAAAATATTAGATATGGTCGGCGGCGGTGGAATGGCGAACGTCTATCTGGCTCATGATATGATCCTTGATCGGGACGTTGCCGTAAAAATGCTACGCCTTGATTATGTCAATGATGATGAATTTGTTCGACGATTTCATCGGGAAGCACAGTCTGCAACAAGCTTAACGCATCCTAACATTGTCAGCATATATGATGTTGGAGAAGAAGACTCTATTTATTATATCGTGATGGAATATGTAGATGGATATACATTAAAACAATACATACAAAAACATTCTCCTGTTCCGGTGGAAACGTCAATTGAAATAATGAAACAGTTAACGTCAGCTATTTCCCATGCCCATCAAAATAATATTGTCCATCGAGACATTAAACCACATAATATTTTAGTTGATAAGTTTGGTAATGTGAAAATAACCGACTTTGGCATTGCGATGGCATTAAGTGCTACGAGTATTACGCAAACAAATGCTGTGCTTGGCTCTGTTCATTATTTATCACCAGAGCAGGCTCGTGGAGGAATGGCGAATAAAAAATCAGATATATATTCACTTGGGATTGTTATGTTTGAATTATTAACAGGAAGACTTCCTTTTTCTGGAGAATCTGCCGTGTCGATCGCATTAAAGCATTTACAGTCAGAAACTCCTAGTGTAAGAAGATGGAATGAAGACATTCCACAAAGTGTAGAAAATATCGTATTAAAAGCAACAGCCAAAGATCCCTTTCACCGCTATGCAAGTGTAGAAGAAATGGAAGATGACTTAAGGACAGCTCTTGATCCAGAAAGAAGCAATGAACCAAAATTTGTTGCACCAATTGATGAGGAAGCAACAAAAGCAATCCCTATTATCACAAACGACCGATCAAACCAAGATTTTGATGAAACGATTATTCATGGCAAAGAAGAAAAAATAAAACAAGCAACAAAACCAGTAGCAATAAACCAAAATACTAGCAGCCAAAAACCAAAAAAGAAAAGCAAAAAAGTCACGGTATTATTAGTTTCTGTTTTTTTACTGTTGTTATTAGGAGTTATATTTATTATTACCGTTCTTCCAAATATGCTTATTCCTGAAGATGTTGCAATACCCGATGTTACTGGTGTTGAATTAGAAGAAGCTATTTCGGAACTGAAGTCATCTGGATTTGTCATTGGAGAAACGATTTCATTAAATGATGAAGAAATAAAAGAAGGCGCCGTTATTCGCACTAGTCCGAAGGCTGGGAGAAATGTAAAAAAGGGAACGGAAATTGATATTTATGAAAGTAAAGGAAAAGAGCAATATGAGCTGGATGATTATGTTGGACGACAGTATGAAGATGTTGCCAAACTGCTTGAAAAAGAAGGGTTTAAACGTATAAAAAAGATAGAGAAGTTTGATGAAAATGAACCGTCTGGAACGATTCTCTCCCAAGATTTTTTGGAAGGGGATGAAGTAGTGCCGGAAGAAACCGATATTGAGTTTACGATCAGTAAAGGTGCTGAGCTTGTCCGTTTAAGGGATTTAACCGATTTAACTAAAAAAGATGTGAACGAATATGCAAGTTCTGTTGGCATCACAGTAGATTTCACTAAGGAATATAGCGATACGGTGGATGAAGGGCTTGTTATTTCTCAATCTCCTGAAGCAGGTACAAATGTTGAGGTAGGATCTAATATTTCGATTGTGATTTCAAAAGGTGTAAAAACCATCCGTACAAAAGAAATAACGGAAGAAATTACGATTCCCTATGAACCAGCAGAAGAAGGACAGCCACAAGAAGTAATCATATACGTACAAGATCTTGATCATAATATGACGGAACCGTATGATACCTTTACGATTCAGGAAACAACGAAAAAAACAATACATTTACGGATTTCGAAGGATGATAAAGCAGGGTACAAAGTGTTGAGAGATACAAGTGTTATTCTTGATCAAGTTGTCCCATATCCAGATTAAGGAGCGTAGCTATTTATGCCAGAAGGCAAAATTATTAAAGCGTTAAGTGGATTTTATTATGTGTTAAGCGATGGAGCTGTTACACAATGTCGAGGTCGCGGAGTGTTTCGTAAAAACAAAGTGACACCTTTAGTAGGCGATGAAGTTGTTTTTCAAGCAGAAAACGAAACAGATGGCTATATTTTGGAAGTGAAAGAAAGAAAAAATGAATTGGTGAGACCTCCGATTGCTAATGTTGATCAAGCCATTCTTGCTTTTTCTAGTGTTGAACCAGACTTTAGCACGGCATTATTGGACAGGTTTCTCGTATTAGTCGAATATAATCAAATTGATCCAATTATTTGTATTACAAAAATGGATTTAACTTCTGCTGAACAAGCAGAAAAAATGAAAAAATATGCGGAGTATTACGAAAGAATCGGCTATCCAGTCATTTTGACCTCATCGGAAACAGATGAAGGAATTCACTTGTTTACACCTTATTTAAAAGGAAAGATTTCCGTATTTGCTGGTCAATCAGGCGTTGGCAAATCTTCTTTGCTTAATGCTATTCGTCCAGATTTAGAATTAAAAACGGATGAAATATCTTCCCATCTCGGCAGAGGAAAGCATACAACACGTCATGTTGAACTAATATCTATTGGAGATGGTTTAGTTGCCGATACACCAGGTTTTAGTTCATTAGAATTTACCGATTTGCAAGTAGAGGATGTAAATTACTGTTTTCCTGAAATAGAGAAAACAAGTGACAACTGTAAATTTAGAGGATGTCTACATCTTTCTGAACCAAAATGTGCGGTAAAAGCAGAAGTGGACGCTGGATTAATCGCGGAATATCGCTACGAGCATTATAAAGATTTTTTGCAGGAAATAAAAGATCGAAAACCAAAATACTAATAGAACAAATCAATGAGCATTCATATAATGCTCTTTTTTACTATTTAAGATAGGCCATTTTCTAAAAGTTTGATGTTTTTGCATAAAATAATAAACATGGCTGAAGCACGGAGCAGCCTGAATACACGTAGACTCCTGCGGGAAAAGCGAGAAAGACGAGACCCCACAGGAGCATAGCGACGAGGAGGCTCGGCACTCGTCCGCGGAAAGCGAAGTGTATTCAGGCTGCGGGTTAAATAACAACAAACTATACGAAAAGAGCCTTAAGATAAAATGTGGCTTACTTAAAACGGAGGGGAGAAGTATGGATATTCATATTATGGCAGGAGGTCCTGAAAATAATATTCCAATGCTTGCAGAATATTTATATGAGGATGCTATTTGGATTGGAGTAGACAGGGGCGTTTTGTATTTATTGCAAAGGGGAATTCCAGTGGATACAGCATTTGGTGATTTTGATTCAGTAAATGAACAAGAATGGCTAGAAATAAAACAACAGGCTGCCACTATAAAAAAATTCAAACCTGAAAAAGATGAAACAGATATGGAGCTTGCCCTTAATTGGGCCACACAAAAACAGCCGAATACTATTCGTCTGTTTGGAGCAACAGGAGGACGCCTCGATCATACGATTGCAAATCTTCAGTTATTATTAAAAGAAATAGTAGAGAATGAACAAATACATATAGAAATAATTGATCATCAAAATATCGTATATTTAGTGAAAGAAGGTACATATTCAATAAAAGGAAAAGAAAACTATCCTTACGTTTCCTTCTTTCCGTACAGTACAAATATTATAGGTCTAACATTAGAAGGTTTTAAATATCCTTTAAATGACAGGCATATTCCTATCAGCAGTACATTATGTATTAGTAATGAACTTATTAGTGATTATGGTACTTTTTCTTTTACTAAAGGCATATTAATGGTAATAAGAAGTCATGATTAAATCATCCAATAAAAAGTACTTATTTGTTTTTTTTGAATAGGATATTAGTGGTGTTGCTGGTTTTAATATTGGGCCATGAAGGAGGGGCGGTATGCATGAGATTTTATACCATTAAGTTGCCTAAATTTTTAGGAGGACTTGTCCGCGCGATGTTGGGAACGTTTAAAAAAGAATAAAGGCATAAGAAGGATGTCTTTTTGTACAGACAATCTTTATTTTGAACCGTTTCACAAAATGTACAAATAAAAAAGGACATGAAAATGTCCTTTTTTATTTGCCAATTAGTATCAGCATGTCGCCGAATATTTAGCCTTGCGCTTTTCTAATTAGAAATTAAATCTGAAGTTAGATAACTGTCTAGCTCTGGCGCCTAACCCCTGTGAAAAATAACCCCATGCCTCTAAAAGTAAAAAGCACTTTTTGAGTCATGTAAACATTTTTCTTCGGGGCTGAGCAAGGCGCCTGCGCTTTTCTAATTATACGCGTTCAACTTTACCAGATTTAAGAGCTCTTGCAGAAACCCAAACACGTTTAGGTTTACCGTCTACTAAAATACGAACCTTTTGAAGGTTTGCTCCCCAAGTACGCTTGTTAGCATTCATCGCATGGGAACGAGCATTACCTGTAGTTGTTTTTTTACCAGTTACAACACATTTACGTGGCATGTATATTTCCCTCCTTATAACCAAAACTCTAAGATAAGAGTTTTTAAATTCATAGTTAGCAATTACTTTTGAGAAATATCCGAAATAATCCTCATTAAAGATACTTTAATAATTTATCATACAACTACTTTGATTGCAATAGTTGTATGATAAGCTTTCAAGAAAATTTCCTTGACATGCAGATTTCACTTTATTTTTTATAAAAAAAGCTATGTTAAAGCTCATTGTTGATTTTGGCACTATGTTGATTTTCGTTCCAGGCGTGAGACTCCTGCGGGAAAAGCGAGTCAGAGGGAGACCCTACAGGCGCTATGCGCCGAGGAGGCTCCCGGACCGCGAACTCCTGAAGCGGAAATCAACAGGCAAGTTTAACAAAGCCATAAAAAAAGTATAGGATTTGAAGCTAGTTAGGTGTCTAGCTTCAGTGCTGACTATGGCGCTTCCGCTTTTGTTGCTTTCAAAAATTATTATGTTATAGTAAAATGTCAGTAGTTAAGAGCAATTCCAAAGGAGGAAAACGCATGTCCATTGAACTGAAAACGAATTACGGACAAATAGATATTTCAACAGATGTAATAGCAACAATTGCAGGTGGAGCTGCTGTAGACTGTTACGGCATTGTTGGAATGGCGTCTAAAAATCAAATTAAAGACGGCCTTACTGATATTTTGCGTAAAGAAAATTTTACTCGTGGAGTAATTGTTCGAAATGTAAATGAAGAAGTGCAAATTGACATGTACATCATTGTTAGTTATGGAACGAAAATCTCCGAGGTTGCCCATAATGTTCAATCAAAAGTGAAATATACACTCAATAAGACAGTTGGACTTGATGTAGACTCGGTTAATATTTACGTTCAAGGAGTTCGTGTGACGAACCTGTAGTATGTGAGGAGGAAACATAGTGCCAATTACAGTTTTAGAAGGAAAGCGTTTTGCTGAAATGGTGATCAAAGGAGCAAACCTATTATCCTCTAATGCTAAATATGTAGATGCGTTAAATGTTTTTCCAGTACCGGATGGCGATACAGGGACAAATATGAATTTGTCGATGACATCGGGTGCCAAGGAAGTTCAAAATAATATTCAATCACATATCGGTAAAGTAGGCCAATCCCTTTCGAAAGGATTGCTTATGGGAGCGAGAGGAAATTCTGGTGTTATCCTTTCCCAATTGTTTCGTGGATTTTCAAAATCGATAGAGCAGAAGGAGAGCATTACAGGAAAAGACTTTGCAAATGCTTTGCAATTTGGGGTTGAAACGGCATATAAAGCAGTAATGAAGCCAGTGGAAGGAACGATTTTAACAGTAGCGAAGGATGCTGCGAAAAAAGGTGTCCAATCAGCAGAAACGAATGACGATATTATTGCTATTATGGAAGATGTCGTGAAAGAAGCTAAAGCTTCCTTAAACAGAACGCCTGATTTATTGCCAGTCTTAAAAGAAGTTGGGGTAGTAGACAGCGGCGGACAAGGTCTTGTCTTTGTATATGAAGGTTTCCTTGCCGAGCTAAAAGGGGAAGTACTCCCTGATGGAGTGAAAGCGGTTGTATCCATGAATGAACTTGTTAATGCAGAACATCATAAAAATGTTCACAGTTATATGCGTACGGAAGATATTGAATTTGGTTATTGTACAGAGTTTATGGTTCGTCTCGAAAAAGACAAATTAGGTAATAAACCTTTTTCAGAAGAAGACTTTAGACAACAATTAAGTCAATATGGCGATTCTTTATTGGTGATTGCAGATGATGAGATTGTGAAAATACATATTCACTCTAACCAGCCTGGCGAAGTATTAACATTTGGTCAAAACTACGGCAGCTTAGTTAAAATGAAAATCGAAAATATGCGGGAACAGCATAGTAATTTAGTTGACGGTGGAGCAAAAGAATTATTTGATGCTACACCAGTTCAACAAGAAGAAGTGCAAAAAGAATACGGAATTGTTACGGTTACTATGGGGAGCGGAATTGCCGAGCTTTTCCGCAGTATTGGTGCACACAGTGTTATTGAAGGCGGACAAACGATGAATCCGAGTACAGAGGATATCGTAAAAGCGATTCAACAGGTTAATGCCAAAAAAATATTTATATTACCAAATAATAAAAATATTATTATGGCGGCTGAACAAGCTGTAGATGTATTAGGGAATCATGTTGCAGTTATTCCTTGTAAAACCGTGCCACAAGGTATAGCTGCGCTGCTTGCTTTTAATCCATCTAACGAGATGGAGGCAAATGCAAAAAGCATGACTGCTGCGATGGAGCATGTGAAAACGGGTCAAATAACCTATGCGGTAAGAGATACAAATATTGATGGGCTTCACATTGAAACCGGTGATTTTATGGGCATAGCAGACGGTAAAATTGTCGTAAAAAGCAAAGAAAAACTGGAATCTGCTAAAAAATTATTAACAGAGATGCTCGATGAAGAGGCAGAAATTTTGACGATTATTAAGGGAGAAGATGCTTCTAATAAAGAAGTAGAATCACTTGCTGCATTAATCGAAGAAGAATTTGATTATGTGGAAGTAGAAATACACGACGGGAACCAACCATTATATGCGTTTATTTTTTCAATAGAATAAAATAGTGACATAGAAACTGTATGCCCTTTTTAAAGTCGGCATACAGTTTTTTTAATGGCTCTGTAAAACGATATTGTTGTTTTTGTCTATATTTGAAGCACCGAGCAGCAGGAATACACGAAGACTCCTACGGGAAAAGCGAAATAGGCGAGACCCCGCAGGAGCGCAGCGACGAGGAGGCTTGGCATTCGCCCGTGGAAAGCGAAGTGTATTCCTGCTGCGGACCTTCTTTTAAAATCAATAAAGCCTTTTAAATAAGAAATGAGCGTAAAGATAGAATCATATGGTATGATTAAGAGAAATGACAGCATGTATCGCATGGGTTTGTCGATGCCGAATATATTAAAAGAGACTGCACAAGGAGGGTTGGCAGCAACACCAACTGCAAGGAAATTAAAAGCAGAAATCTTTGGGAAAGCTGCGTTATAAAGTGAACGAAGTATTGCATCAATCACTAGATCATATTAAAGGAATTGGCTCCGAAACAAAAAAACAACTGGAAGAGATGAATATTCGTACTATTTATGATTTGCTGGAATACTTCCCCTATCGTTATGAAGACTATCGGCTCCGCAACTTAGAGGAAATCAAACATGAAGAGAAAGTGACGGTAGAAGGGAAGGTTCATAGTGAACCGTCCCTTGTTTATTACGGAAAAAAAAGATCAAGATTAACGATTAAATTATTAGTAGAGAATTATTTAATCAGCGTTGTATTTTTTAACCAGCCTTATTTAAAAAGCAAATTAGCAGCAAATCAACTTGTTACAGTTACAGGGAAATGGGATCAGCATCGTCAGACTATAACAGCAAACGAGATGCAAATTGGCAGCAACCAAAAAGCACAAGATTTTGAACCAGTATATGCAGTAAAAGGAAATGTTAAGGTTAAAGGGTTGAGAAAGTTTATTTCGATAGCTCTAGACCAATATGATAACAAAATAGAAGAAATATTTCCAAGCTCCATATTAACAAAATACCGACTTCTTCCTAGAAAAGAAGCTCTTCGCACGATTCATTTTCCCGCTAGCAGAGAAGAGTTAAAACAGGCGAGGCGACGCTTTGTTTATGAAGAATTTTTACTGTTTCAGTTAAAAATGCAGGCGCTGAGAAAATATGAGCGGGAACACTCACAAGGGATCGAGCAGCATTATCAATTGGATTCATTAAAAGAATTTATTCATCAATTGCCATTTCCGTTAACGAATGCGCAAAAAAGAGTAGTAAATGAAATCTTAAAAGATATGAAAAGTCCTTTTCGAATGAATCGCCTTTTACAAGGAGATGTTGGTTCAGGGAAAACGGTAGTTGCAGCAATTGTTCTCTATGCGACTATTCTTTCAGGCTATCAAGGGGCATTGATGGTGCCAACAGAAATTTTAGCGGAACAGCATGCAGATTCGCTGCAAAAAATGTTTGAGCCTTTTGGCGTTTCATGTGCATTGCTTACAAGCTCAGTGAAAGGGAAAAAAAGAAAAGCATTATTGCAGGAATTAAAAGAAGGAACGATTCATGTATTAATTGGTACACATGCTCTTATTCAAGAGGATGTGGAATTTCAATCATTAGGGTTAGTTATCACAGATGAGCAGCATCGTTTTGGGGTGAATCAAAGAAGGGTGTTGCGGGAAAAAGGGGAAAACCCGGATGTGCTGTTTATGACAGCAACTCCTATTCCAAGAACGCTTGCAATCACAGTGTTTGGCGAGATGGATGTCAGCATCATTGATGAAATGCCTGCAGGAAGAAAAAGTATTGAAACGTATTGGGCTAAACACGATATGTTAACACGAATTCTGCAATTTATGGAAAAAGAACTTTCTCAAGGTCGACAAAGTTATGTTATTTGTCCTCTTATTGAAGAGTCAGAAAAATTAGATGTTCAAAATGCGTTGGATGTACATAGCACCCTTTCTACCTTCTTTCAAAATCGCTACAAAGTTGGATTAATGCATGGAAAACTTCCCCCTGATGAAAAGGATGACATCATGAAAAAGTTCAGCAGCAATACGATTCAAATTCTTGTCAGTACAACCGTAGTAGAAGTGGGGGTAAATGTGCCAAATGCAACGTTTATGTTAATTTATGATGCAGAAAGATTTGGCTTATCTCAGCTTCATCAGCTTCGGGGACGTGTAGGCCGTGGAGACGCACAGTCATACTGTGTATTAATGGCAGATCCGAAAACAGATGTCGGCAAAGAAAGAATGAAAATAATGACCGAAACAAATGATGGTTTTGTCCTTAGTGAAAAAGATTTAGAACTACGAGGACCAGGTGATTTTTTCGGCAAAAAGCAAAGTGGGCTGCCAGAATTTAAGATGGCAGATATGGTTCACGATTATCGAACATTAGAAACTGCCAGAAATGATGCAGCGATGCTCATTCAGTCAACCGCTTTTTGGGAAGGGACAGAATATAAGCATTTGCGAGATTTGTTAACCGAAACAGGCGTGTTTTCTGGTGAGAAATTAGATTAAATAAAAAAAGGTAGATGCTAACTTGCAATCTACCTTTTTTAATTATATACTACTATTAGTACCTAGTCTTAATATCATGGACGGTGTTGCAAATGAGAAGAAATAAAAAGGAACGCCAACTGTTGTTGGTGAAGACAATTAAAGACACTCCTTTTATTACAGATGAAGATTTAGCAGAAAAATTCTCTGTTAGTGTGCAAACCATTCGTCTTGATCGTTTGGAATTATCGATTCCTGAATTAAGAGAACGGATAAAAAATGTTGCAGAAAAAACATTTGATGACGAAGTAAAGTCGTTGCCACTAGAAGAAGTAATTGGCGAAATCATTGATATGGAACTGGATAAATCTGCAATTTCCATATTTGAAGTAAATGAAGAACATGTTTTTAAACGTAACGGCATAGCGAGAGGACACTATTTATTTGCACAAGCCAACTCATTGGCAGTTGCATTAATTAATGTGGATGTTGCGCTTACAGCTAAAGCAAATATTCAATTTACACGATCTGTTAAAATAGGAGAAAGAATTATAGCAAAAGCGAAAGTGGTTCATATAGATACAGAGCATGGCAGAACCTTTGTGGAAGTAAATAGCTTTGTTAATTCAGAACTAGTTTTTAAAGGCGAGTTTGAAATGTATCGGGCAAAAAATAACGGTAAACAGGAGATACAAATATGAAAATTGCAATTGATGCAATGGGTGGGGATCACGCACCAAAGGAAATAGTTTTAGGCGCAGAAAAAGCGATTCAAGCTTTTAGTGATGTGGAGCTTATCCTTATTGGGGACGAAAAGCAGATCCAATCCTACTTAACAACGAACGAAAGAATTAAAATTATCCATACAGAGGAAAAAATTCTTGCAACAGACGAACCGGTACGTGCTGTACGCAAAAAAAAGAATGCCAGTATGGTACTTGGTGCCAACCAAGTAAAAGAAGGAAAAGCAGATGCGTTTATTTCTGCCGGAAACACAGGCGCCTTAATGGCGGCAGGATTATTTATTGTTGGAAGAATTGACGGCATTGAGCGGCCCGCCCTTTCCCCTACTTTGCCGACTATTGCTGGTGATGGTTTTCTTTTATTAGATGTTGGAGCAAATGTGGATGCAAAACCGATTCATTTAGAACAATACGCGATGATGGGCAGCATTTATACAGAAAAGGTTCTTGGCATAAAAAATCCAAGAGTAGGGTTGTTGAATATTGGCTCGGAAGACACAAAGGGAAATGAACTAACAAAAAAAACGTTTGAACTTTTACAGCAAAACAACAATATTCATTTTATCGGAAACGTGGAAGCAAGAGATTTATTAGACGGGGTTTGTGACGTCGTGGTTACAGACGGATTTACCGGAAATATGGTATTAAAAACAATTGAAGGAACAGCATTATCGATATTTAAAATGTTGAAAGCTGCCCTTACAAGCAATTTAAAAACTAAACTTGCTGCAGGCATTTTAAAGCCAAATTTAAAAGAGCTCCGCAATAAACTCGATTACTCGGAATATGGAGGCGCTGCACTATTTGGTTTGAATGCGCCTGTTATTAAAGCTCATGGCTCTTCTGATAGCAATGCGATATATAATGCGATTAGGCAGGCGAGAGAAGTCGTGCAATCTGAAGTAATTGATACGATTAAAGCAACGATTGAAACAACAAAAGTATAGTAGAGGTTGTTCAAAAAGGCACTAAACTAAAGCTTCTAATCTCTTCGTTGGCTTGCTTCTAATTTGTTACCTTTTTGAACACGGACTAGTGGCAGAATTTAGAGAAAGTTCCATTTTTAAGTTTTCATGACTAATCGAAAGAGTTTTCTTTTGACCGTGAGCAACAAAAAAGGTGGTAAATTGTCTATAGTTTGCATATTTATGAAAGGATGATTTTTTTTATGGGTAAAATTGCGTTTGTTTTTCCAGGTCAAGGTTCCCAAACAGTAGGGATGGGAAAAGAATTAGCAGAGAATTTTGCTAAAGCTGCATCCCTTTATAAAACAGCAGATGAAAAGCTTGGTTTTCCATTAAGCAAGCTGATTTTTGAAGGGCCTAAAGAAGAATTAACATTAACATATAATACACAGCCAGCACTATTAACAACAAGTATTGCTTTATTAGAACATTTTAAACAATTTGGCATAGAAGCAGACTATGTTGCTGGACATAGTTTAGGAGAGTACTCTGCGCTTGTAGCAAGTGGTGTATTAGCATTTGAAGATGCTGTTTATGCAGTTCGCAAACGCGGTGAATATATGCAAGAAGCGGTACCTTCAGGTCAAGGTGCAATGGCTGCTATATTAGGTTTAGACAGAAACATTCTTACAGAAGTAACGGAAGCTGTTACAAATGAAGGAAATGCAGTGCAGCTGGCAAATTTAAATTGCCCAGGACAAATTGTTATTTCTGGTACAGCAAAAGGAATCGAACTTGCATGTGAAAAGGCAAAAGAAGCTGGTGCTAAACGAGCAATTCCTTTAGAAGTGAGCGGACCGTTTCATTCGGAATTAATGAAGCCTGCAGCAGTTAAATTTTCTAAGATTTTAGATGATGTTAATATGAACGATGCAAAAGTGCCGGTTTTTGCAAATGTAACGGCTGCTCCGGTTGAAAACAAGGAAACGATTCAGCAGCTTTTAATCGAACAATTATATTCCTCGGTCTTATGGGAAGATTCTGTTAACAAGATGATGGAATTAGGGGTAGATACCTTTATTGAAATCGGCCCAGGTAAAGTATTGGCAGGATTAGTGAAAAAAATAAATCGGAAAGCACAAATTTTCTCAATTTATGATGAAGAAACGAGTAAATCAGTTGCAGATGCATTAAAGGGGGAGAATTAACCATGAAATTAGCAGGGAAAACAGCTTTAGTAACAGGTGCTTCAAGAGGCATAGGAAAGTCCATTGCACTAGAGCTTGCAAAACAAGGAGCAAACATTGCCGTAAACTTTGCTGGAAGTGTAGATCGTGCGAACGAAGTCGTTCAAGAAATAAAAAACTTAGGCAGAGAAGCTATTGCTATTCAATGTGATGTATCAAATGGTGATGCAGTAGCAGATATGATCAAACAAACGCTGGATGCTTTTGGCGCGATTGATATTTTAGTGAATAATGCTGGCATCACAAAAGATAATTTATTAATGCGTATGAAGGAATCAGAATGGGATGATGTTATTAATACGAATCTGAAAGGCGTATTTCTTTGCACAAAAGCTGTTACACGCCCGATGATGAAGCAAAGAAAAGGTCGTATTATTAATATCACATCGATAGTTGGTGTGACAGGCAATCCTGGTCAAGCAAACTATGTTGCCGCTAAAGCAGGTGTAATTGGCTTTACAAAAACAACTGCAAAAGAGCTGGCACAAAGAAATATTACCGTTAATGCGATTGCACCAGGATTTATTACAACTGATATGACAGATAAATTAACAGATGATGTAAAAGAAGCCATGCTAAGCCAAATTCCATTAGGAGCATTCGGAAAGCCGGAGGATATTGCTAATGCAGTTGTTTTCTTAGCATCTGATGAAAGCAGTTATATGACTGGCCAGACATTGCATATAGATGGTGGTATGTATATGTAAGCATGCAGATAAAAGAGTATTTTAGAAGATAAGAATGCATAATTTTTGAAGTTTGATGGATGTCTAGCTTCAGCACCTAGCCCCTGTGAAAAATAACCCTATGCCTCTAAATGTAAAAAACACTTTCGAGTCAAATGAACATTTTTCTTCGGGGCTTAGCAAGGTGCCTACACTTTTCTTATTATTTTTAAGTAAACGGTAAAAAAGAGCATTTATTATTTGAGTAAAATACTCTATAATGCATTTGAGAGGAGGTGAAAAGAAAATGGCAGATGTATTAGAACGTGTAACAAAAATCGTTGTTGATCGTCTTGGTGTAGAAGAATCAGAAGTAACACTTGAGGCTTCATTTAAAGATGATTTAGGTGCAGACTCTCTAGATGTAGTAGAACTTGTTATGGAATTAGAAGATGAGTTCGATATGGAGATCTCTGACGACGACGCTGAAAAGATTGCTACAGTAGGTGATGCTGTTAATTACATAAGTAATCGATAAGTCGCAAACTTTAAAGCTCCGTTTATAGCGGAGCTTTAAGAGTATTGACAGACTCATTTTTGCAGGAACTTCAGGCTGATTGAAAACGTTTGTCTTTCGAGGCGTGAAGCCTTAGGAGGAGCGGAATTACCGTGGTTTGGTAATGAGCATCTGAGTAAGGCGAACAACGAAGAAAGCGAGCGTTTGTCGACAGCCTGAGAGCTCCGTTTATAGCGGAGCTTTCAGTGTAGTGTTGAGACTGTCGCAAAAGGGATATGTATCCTTTGTCAGAGAGATGGTAGACACTTGGAAAGAAAAAACTTTCCAAGTTTCTTTGCGTTTTTTATCTATTTTACTTAAACTTAAAATGGATATGTAAACTTAGGGCTAAGGTGGAGGCAAAATGCGAGGCAACGGAAAAGAAAAAAGAATGATTCGTCCAAACGATAAAAAAATAAAAGAGTTACAACAACAAATTGGTATTCCATTTAATAATGAAAAACTGTTAAAACAAGCTTTTACCCATTCATCATATGTGAATGAGCATCGTAGAAAGCCGCATGAAGATAACGAAAGACTTGAATTTCTAGGGGATGCAGTGTTAGAACTGACTGTTTCACAATTCCTTTTTAAAAAATATCCAATGATGAGCGAAGGAGAATTAACGAAATTACGAGCGGCTATTGTATGTGAACCTTCTCTCGTTACCTTTGCAAACGAATTATCATTTGGCAGTTTTGTGCTGTTAGGAAAAGGGGAAGAAATGACCGGAGGCAGAACAAGACCTGCTTTACTTGCTGATGTTTTTGAAGCATTTATTGGTTCCCTTTATTTAGATCAAGGAATTGAGGTAGTTGTAAATTTTCTAGAAAAAGTAATATTTCCGAAAATAAATGCCGGTGCTTTTTCTCATGTGATGGATTTTAAAAGCCAGCTGCAAGAATATATACAAAGAGACGCTTTTGGAACGTTAGAATACCGAATACTATCAGAAAAGGGGCCAGCACATAATAGAGAATTTGTTTCTCAAGTGTTCTTAAACAGTAAAGAACTGGGTACAGGGAGTGGACGTTCCAAAAAAGAAGCAGAACAACACGCTGCTCAAATGGCTTTGTCGATGCTAAAAACGGAAAGTCCTATTAAAACAAATGTAGCAAACAATATGCAAACATATAGAACAGAGAAAGATAAACAACAGTAATTCTTATTCACCATACAAAACATCAGGAAAAAACAATTAGTGAGTGTTCAAAAAGGGGGATAATAAAAGCGGAAAAGGTCGAGGTGCGGAAGTAATGTATAGATTCGACGGTTAGGCTTCCCGGACTTTTTGAATAACCTCATATAGAAGAACCGGGGGTGAGGAAGATGTTTTTAAAACGGTTAGATGTGATTGGATTTAAATCTTTTGCAGATCGAATTTCTGTCGATTTTGTCCCAGGAGTAACAGCAGTAGTCGGTCCGAACGGGAGTGGAAAAAGTAACATAACCGATGCGATTCGCTGGGTTCTAGGGGAACAATCAGCTAAATCTCTTCGTGGCAGTAAAATGGAGGATGTTATTTTTGCAGGAAGTGATACAAGAAATGCTGTAAACTTTGCAGAGGTTACTTTAACATTAGAAAACGACGATAATTTTCTGCCGCTGGATTTTCATGAAGTGAGTGTAACAAGAAGAGTTTATCGTTCAGGAGAAAGTGAATTCCTTATTAATAAACAAAATTGCCGATTAAAAGATATTATCGATTTATTTATGGATTCTGGTTTAGGAAGAGAAGCGTTTTCCATTATCAGTCAAGGGAAAGTGGAAGAAATCTTAAACAGTAAAGCAGAAGAACGCCGATCCATTTTTGAAGAAGCGGCAGGTGTATTAAAATATAAAACAAGAAAAAAGAAGGCCGAAAGCAAACTTGTTGAAACACAAGAAAATTTAAATCGTGTCCATGATATTCTTTTTGAATTAGAAGGGCAAGTAGAACCATTAAAAATTCAAAGCTCGATAGCAAAAGACTATTTAGAGCAAAAAGAAAACCTAGAACAAATTGAAGTAGCATTAATGGTTTATGATATTGAGGAAGCTCATAAAAAATACGAACAAATCTCTAAACAGGTAACCAATTATAAAGCAGAAGAATTAAAGCTATCTTCCCTTTTACAAGGAAAAGAAGCAAAGATGGAAGAAACGAAAAACTATCTTTCTGCATTAGATGAATCAATAGACAATCTTCAGCAAGTACTGCTAGCAGTAAGTGAAGAGTTGGAGAAATTAGAAGGAAAAAAAGAAGTTTTAAAAGAAAGAAAAAAAAATGCTGCCCAGAACCGAGAGCAGTTGGAAAAAAATAAACAAGAGCTAGAAGCAAGAATAAAGGATGTAACAGTTGAAATAAGCAAGCAGCAACAGGCAGTTAAACAGCTGCAATCAGAAGCACAACAGATAGAGGCGTGTTTAAAGAAAAATGAACAAGATTTGCAGCTGTTAAATGAAAATTTAGAAGAAAAGATTGAAACGTTAAAAAGTGATTATATAGAGCTATTAAATGAGCAGGCTGCGGCAAATAATGAAATAAACTATATAAATCAACAGTTAGAAAATCAAGATCGACGAACAACGCAGCTGGAAGCGGATAATGCAAAACATACAAATGAAAGACAACAAATACTTGAAAAAAAGCAGGAAATGATCCAGAAATCAACTCAGCTTGCCGATGAACTTGAAACGATTAATGAATCGTTGGCAGTGAAACAAGCAGCAGTTGAGGATTTGGTAAACAAACTGCAAAAATTGGAAAAGTCGCTGTATCAGTCGTATCAATTTATTCAGCAGGCAAAGTCGCGTAAAGAAATGCTAGAGGATTTAGAAGATGATTATGCCGGTTTTTTCCAAGGTGTAAAAGAAGTATTAAAAGCAAGAGGAAAGTCGTTAAATGGCATTCATGGAGCGGTTGCTGAATTAATGCATGTCCCAAAAAAATACAGTGTAAGCATGGAAATTGCTCTTGGTGGAAGCATGCAGCATCTTGTTGTCGAAACAGAACAAAATGGACGCGAGGCTATTGCTTATTTAAAGAAGCATGCATTTGGACGGGCAACTTTTTTGCCAATGAATGTTATTAAAGGGAAAACATTAGCTGATTCCCAGCTTCGACTTATTCAAAATCACCCTGCTTTTATTGGCATTGCAGCAAATCTTATTCGTTATGATTCTCCCTACCATGATATTATGCACAATTTATTAGGGAATGTTATTATTACAAAAGATTTAAAAGGTGCCAATGAGATGGCAAAGCTTTTGAACTATCGATCCCGCTTTGTAACGTTAGAAGGGGAAATTGTCAATCCAGGCGGTTCCATGACAGGTGGTGCCATAAAACAAAAGACTGCGTCGATTCTAACACGTAAAGGGGAGTTAGAAGATTTAAAGGCGAAGATTTTTGAAATGGAAAAAACATCCCTTAAATTAGAGGATCAACTAAAAAAAGGGAAAGGCACGTTGCATACAGAGGCATCCAGTTTAGAAAAAATTCAAGACCATGCAGAGGATCTTCGTTTTCAATTGCAATTATGTAAAGATAATTTAAAAGAAATAGAGTTCGAAGAAAGAACAATGAATGAAAAATTATCTTTGTATGATCGTAATAAAGCTGATTTTGTTCAAGAAAATCAAACATTGCAAAACAGACAACAGGAGTTAAAACAATCATTAGAAACACAAAAGCAAAAGATATCGGACTTGGATCATGACATAACAGTTTTAACAGATAAAAAAAATAAACAAAGCTTATCGAAAGAAACGGTTGTCCATGAAATGGGAGAATTGCGCGTTCAATATGCAAGCAAAAAACAGCAGTTAACCCATGCGGAAGAAAAGCTTTCCATACTAACAATAGAATTAAAAGAGAAGGAAGAAAACTGGACGAATGTAAAAGAAGATTTAGAGCTGCTTTCATCCGAGATGACATCAAGCCATTCGGGAGAAGAATATTTAGAGAATGAAGCGGCACAAAAGCTAAAAGAAAAAAAGGAAACAACGAAGCTTATTTCGCAAAGACGGGAAGAACGTCTGCAACTACAAATGACAGAAGAAGATTTAGAGCTGGATATTAAGGAACATCGCCGGATTCATCGCGGAATGGTTCAAGCATTAAATGATGAAGAAATCAGGCTGAACCGGACAGACGTGGAGCTTGACACAAGACTTTCAAACCTTCAGGAAGAATATATGATGACATTTGAAGGAGCAAAAGCAGAGTATCCAATGACGATACAAGTGGAAGACGCACGCAAACAAGTAAAGCTAATAAAATTGGCAATTGAAGAAATGGGCACGGTCAATTTAGGAGCGATTGAAGAGTATGAACGAATTTCAGAGCGTTATAACTTTTTAATCGAGCAAAAAACAGATTTAGAAAATGCCAAAGATACTTTATTCCAAGTGATTGATGAAATGGACACTGAAATGAAAAAAAGATTTGAACAAACATTTACAGGAATAAAGACTCATTTCGAACCGGTCTTTCAAGCGTTATTTGGTGGAGGACGTGCAGATTTACGCTTAACGAATCCTGATGATCTATTAAATACTGGAGTTGAAATTGTGGCACAGCCCCCTGGGAAGAAACTGCAAAACCTTGGGCTTTTATCTGGCGGTGAAAGAGCATTAACAGCCATTGCCCTATTATTTTCGATTTTAAAGGTGCGCCCGGTGCCATTTTGTATTTTAGATGAAGTAGAAGCGGCATTAGATGAAGCGAATGTATTTCGATTCAGTTCGTACTTAAAATCATATAGCAGTGAAACCCAGTTCATTGTTATCACCCATCGAAAAGGCACAATGGAAGGAGCAGATGTTCTTTATGGTGTCACCATGCAGGAATCTGGTGTTTCCAAATTAGTATCGGTAAAGTTAAGCGAAATGGACAGCCTTGTAGCTAATTAATCAAACAAGGCGGCTTACGCAGTTCTTAAATGATTGGCTATGTTAATAAAGCTAATTGTTGATTTTGGCACTATGTTGATTGGAGTGGAAGGCGTGAGACTCCTGCGGGAAAAGCGAGTCAGAGGGAGACCCCACAGGCGCACAGCGCCGAGGAGGCTCCCGGACCGCCCGCGGAAAGCGAACGCCTGGAACGGAAATCAACAACAGGCAAGTTTAACAGAGCCAAAAGATAAGAAGTATAAAATTTTTAACTTAGATGAGTGTCTAGCTCCAGCGCCTGCGCTTCTCTAATGAAAGAAGGGAAATATATGAGCTTTTTTAAAAAATTAAAAGAAAAAATGACCCAGCAAACAACTGCGGTATCAGAAAAGTTTAAAGAAGGATTGTCTAAAACAAGAAATAATTTTTCAGAAAAAGTAAATGATCTTGTTTCACGATATCGAAAAGTCGATGAAGATTTCTTCGAAGAGTTGGAAGAAATTTTAATTGGTGCCGATGTTGGATTTGACACCGTTATGGAGTTAATTGATGAATTAAAAAAAGAAGTAAAACGAAGAAATATTCAAGATCCAAAAGAAGTACAGGCCGTTATTTCTGAGAAGCTAATTGCAATTTATGAAAATGGAGATGATTCTTCTTCGACAATAAATGTGCAAGAGAATGGATTGACCGTTATTCTTTTTGTTGGCGTTAATGGCGTTGGGAAAACGACTACCATTGGAAAATTAGCTCATTATTATCAGTCAGAAGGAAAAAAGGTATTATTAGCTGCAGGAGATACATTCCGAGCTGGAGCAATTGAGCAGCTGGAAGTTTGGGGAGAACGTGTAGGCGTTGACGTAATAAAGCAAGTAGCAGGATCTGATCCTGCCGCGGTAATGTATGATGCCGTGCATGCTGCGAAGTCTCGTAATGCAGATATTCTTTTATGTGATACGGCCGGCCGCTTGCAAAATAAAGTGAATTTAATGAATGAATTGGCAAAAGTGAAAAAAGTGATTGAGAGAGAAATTCCAGGAGCACCCCATGAGGTACTATTAGTATTGGATGCAACAACGGGACAAAATGCGTTAGTGCAGGCAAAAACATTTAAAGAGGCAACTAATGTTAGTGGAATTGTGTTAACGAAATTAGATGGGACAGCAAAAGGCGGCATCGTTTTAGCTATCCGCAATGAATTAAATATTCCTGTTAAATTAGTTGGTTTAGGAGAAAAGATGGACGATTTACAACCATTTGATCCAGAAAAATATGTGTACGGTTTATTTTCTAATTTAGTGGAAGAAGCCGAAGAATAAAGAAAAAGCTGATTACAAAATGTAATCAGCTTTTTTAGTATGCTCATTTCGATACAAAAAATCTATTCTATATAAATTCCTTTTTTTAGTTGAATATTATGATTATTTACAATAAGGTTAAACAGAGTGTAAAAATACCAGTTAATAAAAAAATCTACAAAAAAATGAAAAAAAGTGTAGGGGAATCGACACTTACGATCGTTTATTAAGTGGTTGAAAAAAATTTACCGATTATTATATGGAATGGAGGATGAATGTTGAAGACCTCAAAAAAGGCAATCATCGTTTTAGTGTTAATTTGGTTATTATTTTCCGTTACAGAAAGAGAGGCTTTTGCAAAAAAAATAGCAAGTGATTTAAAAATTACGACAGAAGCAGGTTTTGACGGAAAAATAGGAGAAGGAAAAGGCTACCCGCTTACAATTACAGTTGAAAATACGGGAAAAGCGTTTAAAGGGGATTTATTATTACCGAATTCTCCATCATATGAGATGGGAGGAAGCAAAGTATTAGCAATTGATGTACCTGCCAATAGTCAAAAAACTTATACCATTTCTCTTTCTGGTTTAAATACAGAAAATAGCAACAATGCGATCCGATTGTATAAAGGGAATTGGCAGGACGGTGTCCAAGCGAGTTTTACTGGTGTAAAAAATATAAAAGCGAATTTTATTACAGACTATACACTCGGAATTTTAAGTGAACAATACGATCAATACAAAAGCTTGCGGGATTTGCCCAGTAATTCTGTTAAAACCGTAGAACTGACAAAAGAAAAGATGCCAGACAGCTCCATTGGTTTAGAAGCGATTAATTACTTATTAGCTGACGACTTTTCTCTGTCAGAATTAAGTGAATTACAGCAAAAGTCTATACATGATTGGATAGTAAAAGGCGGAATATTGATTACGGGCAGTAAGCCTAATAGTGAACAAGATTATGGTGATCTTCATTCTTTGCTGCCATTAAAAGCCAGCAAAGAAACGACTATTTCAAGCACTGCTATACATAGTGGCAACAATGGAAATGTAAAAGATTTTTCTATTTCTTCATATGAAACAACCCTTACTGATGGAAGTGAAGTGATTTCCAAAAGTAAAAATACACCAATTATTGCGAAAAAAAAGGTTGGAAATGGCTTGATCATCCAAACTGCTTTTTCACTTCATGATCCTAATTTGCTGACTTCGGATATGTATGCCAATTGGTTTGAACAGTTGTTGTTTTCGCAAAATACGCAAACGTTAAATAGTCAGCAATACTCAAGTGGTTTTTGGAGTGATTTATACTATTCTTTTTTTGAATCAAATGAGTATTTTAAAAGCTCGAACTTTTCAATTTTGTTGATCATTGGCATTTTGCTTAGTTATTTGATTGTGGTTGTTCCAGTGCTGTATTTTGTTTTAAAGAAAAAAGATAAAAGAGAATATGCTTGGTGGATTATACCTAGTATTGCTATTTTGCTGTCAGCAGGTTTGTTTATCGTTGGAGCAAAGGATCGCATTAAATCTTCTCAATTTAATGAAATGGGGATGTTTAAATATGAAAATAATTATTTAACAGGATATTATGCTACCACTTTATTAAGTAAAAATGCTGGAGATTATACGCTTGACTTTAAAAGTTCTGAATATACGCCAATTCCTTTTGCAGGTTATTCCAACTATAAAAAAGAATCGGTAACAACAGAAAAACGACAAATGAGTGAAATACATTTTACTGATGTTGAATATTGGTCTAATCGAACAATGGTTGGAAACGCTATAAAGCAATTAAAAGGCGGATTTGAACCAAACTTAAATAGTGCAGAAAAAACAATAACAGGAACGATTAAAAATAATTTCCCGTATAATTTTTCCGCTGTTTATATTTGGTCTGGAAAAGACAAAATTAAAATCGGCAGTTTAAAAGCAGGAGAAACAAAAAATATTAATGCAGCAAAAAATGAACCATACTTTTCTGCACCAATTGATCAAAATTCTCATGGATATTATCTTGGAAGCTATAAAGGTAAAGATTTAACGGAATTTCGTGCGAAAGTACTTGAAAATGCTGTTGCACAAAATCAATGGATAGAAATGAACGAAGGAAGTAAACCGATTATTTATGGGATAACAGAGGATGAAATTATCTCTGTTAATCTAGTAGATGATCAGGTGAAAAAGAACAAAACAAGCATCATTATGCAACCTATTTCATTGGGTAATCATTTTTCAGGCAAATTTACTTTTACAGAGCAAAACCTTGATAAAAAAATTACCATTATGAAAGGTGCGATATATAGCAAATCAGTTATCCATGATTTATTGGTAGAAACGGGTGAATACGCATATAATCTCCAAGTTCCGAATTCTTTTGATCTGAATAAAATGTCTTTTCAGTCATTGGACATTCAAGGGCAAAGAGCAGCAGGAGCTGAATTTACGATTTATAATAACGAAACAAAAAAATATGAAGGCATAAACGGTTCGTTTATTGCGAATAAAGAGAAAGTTGGTCAGTATATATCAGTTAAAGGTTCGATTATGATTCGGATTAAAAAGATGTCGAGTGGAGATCCTTACGTATCAATGCCGCCTATTAAGCTAAAAGGAGAGGTAAAAGAATGATAGAGATTCATGATCTTTCCAAAAATTACGGAAAGTTTACTGCGTTGCACCCTTTAAATTTAACGATAGACAAAGGAACAGTATTTGGTTTTGTTGGACAAAATGGAGCAGGCAAATCAACGACATTTTCTATGTTGTCTACCTTATTGGCCCCAACTTCTGGCACTGCCTATATAAATGGCTTTAACATTATCGAGGAGCCAAAAGAAGTACGCAAACAACTTGGATATATGCCGGATTTTTTTGGTGTATATGATCAATTAAAAGCAGAGGAATATTTGGATTTTTATGGAGCAAGCTATGGCATCAGTGCGGTAGAGCGTCAAAAATTAATCCCTCAGCTGTTAGAATTAGTGAATTTATCTCATAAAAGAGGAGAATATGTTGATTTACTTTCAAGAGGAATGAAGCAGCGTCTTTGTTTAGCACGCAGTCTTATTCATGATCCAGCCGTTCTTATTTTGGATGAACCTGCATCCGGATTAGATCCTAGAGCTCGTGTTGAAATGAGAGAAATATTAAAAGAGTTAAAAAAGATGGGAAAAACGATTATGATTTCTTCTCATATACTGCCTGAATTAGCGGAAATGTGTGATGTGATCGGGATTTTAGATCAAGGCGTCATGGTAGCACAAGGAGCAGTTTCTGATATTCAACAGCAGCTTCAAAGTGAAAAACTAATTACGGTCATCACGTTAGATGTCGAAAAAACGATACATTTTTTAGAAGAAAATTTTCAAGTATCTAAAGTAGAACGTATTGGCGACAATAAAACCGTTCAATTTTTATATAAAGGCAGTGACGAAGAGCAAATGCAGCTCCTAAAAAAGGCAATGTTACTAGATATTCCTATCGTTAGTTTTTCTCAAGCGGAAACGAATTTAGAAGATATCTTTATGGAAATAACAAAGGAGGTTGAATTTTCTTGAAGTCCTTTTTTATGAATCCTGTGTTAAATAAAGAGATTAAATTACGGTTTCGTTCAGGAAAGAGCTTTCTTGGCTTGCTCTTTTATTTGCTTGCACTAAGCATTCTTTTAATCGGTTATATGTATATAGGAATGCTTTCGAATACAAATGGGTTTTTTAAACCTGAAAACAGCCGTGATATGTTTATGTTATTTTCTTTTATCCAACTATGCCTGATATTGTTTATTACTCCAGGGTTAACAGGGGGAGTTATTAGCAGTGAAAGGGAAAGGCAAACGTTAAATATACTTCTTACGACAACACAAAGCAGCATCGGAATTGTGATAGGAAAACTATTGTCTTCCCTTTCTTATTTAGTTCTCTTATTATTTGCTAGTTTGCCTTTGTATAGTTTGGTGTTTTTATATGGAGGCGTTTCTCCTACACAAATTTTTTATACATTTATGTTCTTTTTGTTTACGATGATTGCCATCGGGAGTTTAGGCGTCCTATTTTCTACTTTAATAAGAAAAACGATTGTTTCGATGGTAACCACTTACAGTTCTGTTCTGTTTCTTGCAGGTGGAACTGCTGTAATAGCTTTAATATTGTATCAGCTGGCGATGATAAATGCCCAAGGACATCAAGTTGATTCTCCGTATTTTTATTTTATCGCGATGTTAAATCCAGGTGTTATTTTAGGCGGAATGTTTCAACCAGAGCTGCTTGCTGAAATAAAGGGGCAATCAGGGATAGATTTTCCGATGTGGGTAGCGTATGTTATTTCTTATTCAGTCATAATCATTGCATCGCTTACGATTAGCATCCGTAAACTTAGACCGAATATGAAAAAGGGATAATAAAGTGAGGAATGAAAATGGATAATGAAAAGCAATTTTTATCTTTATTAAAACCGATAAAACGTTCGTTATTGATGGAATTATTAGCAAAAGAACTGCACTTCCTGCTTTTAGAAGCAGGAGGTGTCCTCTTATTCGGTTATCTTTTAGCAAATATATTCGTTATTCCGTTTATTTACTGGTACATTTTTGCATGCTGTGGCGTTATTCTCCTTGTTTTTATCATTCGCTTATGGATGAAATATCCTACTAGCAAACAAGCTGTTGCTTTATTTAATGAGTATGTAGCGGAAGATTATGCGATCACTGCCTTTCATTATTTGCATAGTAATGGTGCAAAGGAACAAGTAGTAGTGCAGCAAGCATTGCAGGAAATGAAAATAAAGCAGTTTCAAGTTTTTCAAAGAAAAAAGAATTACTTTTATCCAAAATTAATGATCCTTGCTTTTTTGTGTTTTGCTTCCTATGCTGTTTTACTGCAATTCCCGTCGTCTGCCTTTCAATTTGGAAAGGAAAAGGAAAAAGAAATAAAAGTAATTGCAAAAACGAAAAAAGAGCTAGATAAAAAAATCACAAAAGAACCAAATAAAAACATTGCTGATACGTTAAAAAAAATCGATAAAGAGTTAAATAAATCAGATACCGTAAAAAAAGCCTTGCATTCGATTGAAAAGGAAACGAAAAAGCTCCAATTAAAAAGCAATAAAGAAATTAATAAAAAAACCGCACTAGAAAACACAGAAAAACAGCTCAAAGATAGCGGCTTAAATTCTTTGGCAGAAGCGCTTGCCCAAAAAAATGCAAAACTTCTAGAAAAAGAATGGAAAGACGCGAACAGGCAGTATAAATCATTAACGGCAGAGCAGAAAAATGCCTTAAATCAACTGTCCGGGTATGATCGGAAACTAACAGAAGAACAGCTTAAACAAATGATGAAGCAAATGGAAGATATGCTGCAGTCAGAAAGCAAGCTTCAGGAATTAGCTTCCGCGCAAAATGAACTAGCTAGTTTGAACCATTATTTGCAGCAGCAAAGTACCGCAAACGGAATTACTACTCCGAACACAAATACAAACACGGCAGCCAATACAAATCCATCGTCCAACACGAATCAAACTGCACAAAACAACACGAATCCGAACGCCAATAATGGAGCCGGAAGAAATAATCCATCTAATCCAAATGGGAATAATGGAAATGGCTCAGAAAACGGGAAAGGTTCTGGCAATGGAAATGGTTCAGGAAGTGGCAACGGGTCAGGCAATGGAAATGGAAATGGAAACGGAAACGGGAGTGGATCGGCTAGTGGTTCAGGTTCAGGAATCGGTGCAGGCGGCTCAGGTGCTAGTTTTGGAACTGGATCAAGAGAATTGTTGTCGATTCCGGATAAAGTGAAAGGGAAACAAAATCAAGAAACAGATACAGGAGTATTAGGCAATGGGAAACAAGGGGAATTATCTGAAGGGAATGGTCCAGTGTTAAAAGGAAATGTGCAGCCATATGACCAAGTGTATGCTGATTATGAGCAATCCTATCGCGAAAGTACAGACAGATATAAGCTCCCGTCTGATCTTGAAGGAATAGTAAAAAATTATTTTAGCACCATTAATCCAAATGAAAAGTAGGGATAGTATGATAGAAAAAGAGATGGTAGAACAAGATTATAAGCAAGCACAAGCGTTAATAGAAAATATCAAGTTGGAAATTAAACAATTTATCGTAGGGCAAGACAAAATGATTGATGAAGTATTATGGAGTATTATTGCGGGTGGACATGTATTATTAGAAGGGCTGCCTGGCTTAGGGAAAACAATGCTTATCCGGACTATTTCGGAAGTGCTTGATCTAAGCTTTGCAAGAATTCAATTTACGCCTGATTTAATGCCTGCGGATATTACAGGAACGATGCTATTGCAGCCTGATGAAACGGGAAAACAGCAGTTTCAGTTTCATGAAGGACCATTATTTAATCATATTGTATTAGCAGATGAAATAAATCGTGCAACTCCGAAAACACAAAGTGCCTTACTTGAGGCGATGGCAGAAAAAACCGTTACGATCATGGGGAATACGAAAAAGTTAGACCCTCCTTTTTTTGTTTTAGCGACACAAAACCCAATTGATATGGAAGGTACGTACCCATTGCCAGAAGCACAACTTGATCGGTTTTTATGTAAACTGGAAGTGAAATATCCGACAAAAGCAGAGTTGAAAGAAATTATCTTAAAAACGACCAATATGGAACAAGTACCTTTAAAAAGAATGGCCAATCTGGAACAAGTGCTTACCCTTCAAAGATTAGCAAAACAGGTTTTGTTTGCAGACCACATGCTAAATATTGCAGTTGCGATTCTTTCTGCCACACATCCTGACTCAGAAGATGCAACTGAATTAGGTAAAAAATACATTCAATATGGCAGCGGACCTCGAGGCTTGCAAAGTATGGTTTTAATGGCAAAAGCAAGAGCACTATCTTTGGGTCGCTTACATGTTTCTTTAGCAGATATCCGTTATGCAGCAGTTCCAGTTTTAAGACATCGCATCCTTTTGAACTTTGAAGGAGAGATTGCCGGAATTTCTACTGATGACGTAATCGAGGATATATTGCAAAACATAATCAGTTTGCATGCAGGAAAAAGCAGATGAACAATTATCAACAATTATTAAGCAGACTGCAAAGAAAAAGTTTGCAGCTGCAAAACAAAAAAAGAGGGATGCAAAACGGCAGAAGAAAGTCATCTGCAATCGGATCCTCTTTGGAATTTTCCGATTATAAGAAATATCAGCCGGGTGATGATATAAGGCAAATTGACTGGAATGTGTATGGCCGCACCAATAAAGCGTATATAAAACGATTTATGGATGAGAAGGAAGTGCTGATCAGCATTTTTTTAGATGCAACATTGTCGATGAAAGCGATCGCCTCAAAATGGGAGCTGGCAAAACAGTTGGCAGCAAGCTTAAGTTTTATAACGTTAGCTAACGAAGATCGTTTATTTTTTTCGACCCTGTCTTCTCCTCAAAGCTCCTTTTACAAAAAAGGGGCCGTGCATAGCAAAAGAACCTTTTATGAAATAATGGATATACAAGAGGAAAGTGCTACGGCAAGTTTTATTGAATCAGCACGAAATGCGATGGCTAAAAAACAACAACTTACTATTTTCATTACAGATGGATTAGAACCGATTGAAAAATGGAGCGAATTTTTTCAACGCGTAAACACTGGTCACTATAATGTTTGGTTTATTCAACTGTTAAGTGAAGCAGAAATAACTCCTGCTTATCATGGTGATATAGAGCTATTAGACAGCGAAGATCAATCGACTGTAAATGTAAGCATGAATCAACATATTTTAAACTTATACAAAAAAAGAGTAACGGAACATAATAAAGAATTAGCTTCACTTTGTGCAAAATTTGGGGTGCATTACATATTGGTAACTGATGCTAAAGATATTCAAACCATCCTGCTGCGGGATTTTAGTGCACATGGCTATATAAAATAAGGAGGAAGCTCAGCATGCAATTTGTTTATCCGCTCTATTTTTTCTTTACGATTTTTATTGCTGCGTTTATCCTCTTTTATTTTTTTCGCAAGCAATATACAAAACAAATGATTCCCTCTAATTTACTGTGGACAGAAGTTGTAAATGAAATAAAAGCGTCTTCTTGGCTTCATAAATGGCAAAATAATCTGCTGTTTTGGCTGCATCTCCTATGCTTATTATTGCTGTTATTCGCATTGGTGCAGCCTGTTACATGGAAGGAAGGATTAAAGGGAGAGCAAATCATTTTTTTATTTGATACTTCCGCTTCCATGGCAAGTAAGCCAAATCAACAAAATAAACTCGAAGCTAGCAAAAAGGAAGCGATTGAGATGGTTCATCATTTAAACAATAATCAATCGGTCACACTAATAGATGTAAATGATCAGCCGAATATTATGGTAAATAATGAAACAGACCAGAAAAAAATAATCAACGTCATCAATCATTTGGATATAACGTATGCACATGACAATTTCGATAAAGCAACACAGATGGCAGCATCGCTTGCTGTGGAAGGAAAAAGTGCCATTCATATCTTTTCAGATGCTGTTACAAACGAAACAGTGGCACAACATTTGCGAAACTTTTATACAGAGGTCCATAACGTTGGAAATGCAACGGATTCTAATCTTTCTATCTTATCTTTTGGCGTTGCGAAGAAAAACGAAAGAATAGCCGGGATAGCAATGGTTAAAAATCAAAACAACCAAAAAGAAACAGTACCGTTTCAAGTGGTCAGTGCAGGAGCGGTAGTATGGGAGAAAACGATTACCCTTCTTCCAAACGAACAAAAAATCATTACGATGGAATCACTGCCAAAAAAAGCTTATTATGAAGCAAAAATAAATATCGAAGATCAATATACAATCGATAATAAACAAACGGCTATTTTTACGAGTGTTTTATCCTCTATTTATGCACCAGATGCGGTAAATGCCTTTTTGTTAAAAGGTTTTTCTACAATCGGTTTACAAGTTGTGCAAATGGAGAAACAAGCGGACATTATGAAGAAAAAGGATGGCATTTATTTATTTAATGGTTCTTCTGTAGGGAAAAACATGTCACAGCCGCTTATCTTTTTTTATGAATCGAAAAATAAAGTGGCGTTAAAAGAAGAGTTGAAACTAGAAGAGGACACCTTATTTACCCATGTCGATATGAAAGATGTCTATATAAAAGAAGCCTATATAAATAAAGACAAAAACTTGGAGACGATCCTGAAAAGTGGAGATATTCCCCTTATTCAAAAAGGAAAAATAAATGGACAGCCGGTTATTTATATCAATTTTTCTATTCAAGACAGTGACTGGCCTCTGCATCCAAGCTTCCCAGTATTTTTGTATAATAGTTATCAATGGCTATCAGCACAGTCCAATTATATTGGTGATTTTCAGCCATTAGAAGAAAAATCGCTGAATTTAAATGCTAATATAAAGGAATGGGAAATATTTAATGAAAAAGATGAAGTGATTTCGTCCTATCGTCCTGACGAAGAAAGTTTTCAGGCACCTAAATATCCAGGTGTATATCAACTTACATCCGGTAATGCCGTTTTTTACTTTTCCGTAAATTTAGATGATCGGGAAAAAAATATTCAATCAGAAAAATCATTTTCAATTAATGATCAGACTGTCCAAAACACAGCGAAGAAAGTGGCTGTACAGCAAAATACAGTATGGTATTGGTTTGCTTTACTGACATTCGTTCTTCTTATTATCGAATGGGAGGTGTATCGACGTGCTAGTAGAATTTAAATACCCTTTCCTGTTTTTTTTGTTTTTGCCAGTTAGCATCATTCTGTTTTTATCGATAAAACAAATGAAAAATCGTGCCAATAAAAAAGAAGGATATTGTATCATCGTTCTTCGTTCCTGCTTATTTACGTTGCTCATTTTCGCTTTAACCGTTCCACAGCTAGTTATACCGCAGAAAAATGTCCCTGTCGTATTTTTGCTAGACAGATCTGCCAGTGTAAAAGGGTCAGCAGATACCGAGCTTAGCTGGGTGGAAAAAAGCATCAACAAAAAAAATCCAGATGATGAATACAGCATTATCTCCTTTGGGAAGAAACCGGTTGTCGAACAAATGATGGGCAAAGACGAACTGCGAATTACTAAATTAAGTGAAGAAGTGGGACAAGATCAGACGAATATACAAGCTGCTTTATCATTAGCTTCCAGCATCGTACAAAATAATGGTGGAAGACTAGTGTTGCTAACAGATGGGAATGAAACGACAGGCAAGGCAAAAGAGGTTGTGTCACTATTAAAAAATCAAGCTATTGAATTAGATGCTTATTTTTTGCAATCAGAAAACTATGAAGATATGGCGATAAGTGGCATTGATCTTCCTCCTACTTTATATAAAGGGGAACAAGCTTCTTTACATGTAACCGTGGACAGTAATGTTGCTAAAAGTGGGAAACTTCATTTATATGCTAATAACGAAAAAGTTGTCACGAAAGACATCGATGTAAAAGAAGGACAAAATGTATTTCCGATCAACATGAAGGTCAATCAAACGGGACTTGTTACGTACCGAGCAGAATTGGAAGTGGAAAATGATGCTTATACGGAAAACAATAAATTCCAAGCGGTAACAACGATTAAAACAACACCTAAAGTGCTGATTGTCCAAAATACTGAGGATGAATATGTGAAAAATATTTTGCAATCATCTGGATATGATGTGGATATTTTATCGCCTGTAAAACTTCCAACCTCATTAACTGGCTACCTTTCCTATCAATCGATTATTTTTAACAATGTACCTGCCACTTCTATATCAGAGAAACAAATGGCTTTAATTGAAAAAAGTGTAAAGGATTTTGGTACAGGTTTTTTAATGACAGGTGGAGAAGAGAGTTTTGGGCTAGGCGGCTACTTTAAAACACCAATTGAAAAACTGCTGCCTGTTGATATGGATATTAAAGGAAAAAAAGAAATGCCGTCATTAGGTTTAATCATCGTATTAGACCGTTCTGGAAGTATGCAAGGCAATAAACTGACATTGGCAAAAGAAGCAGCTGCGAGATCGGTTGAGCTGTTAAAAGACAGTGATACATTTGGGTTTATTGCTTTTGATGACCAACCATGGGTGATTGTCGAACCGAAGCCGCTTAAAAAAAAGTCCGCGGTTATTAAAAAAATCCGTTCTGTTGCTTCTGAAGGAGGAACAGAAATATACGCACCATTAGCAACAGCATATGAACAGATGGAAGAATTGGATGTGAAACGGAAGCATATTATTTTACTAACAGATGGACAGTCTGCTACAAATAATGATTATAATGCCTTATTAGAAGGCGGGAAAAAAAATAACATCACTTTATCAACTGTTGCATTGGGGATGGACGCGGATATTGGACTGCTGGAAGAACTTGCTGAAGTAGGCTCAGGGCGTTTTTATTCAGTTCAAGACTCTAGTGTTATTCCATCTATTTTATCAAGAGAAACGGTGATGGCTGCGAGGACCTATATTGAAAATAAGCCGTTTTATCCGATAATCCAACAAGGATATAATTGGTCTAGTCTTTTTCAAGATGGGGTTCCAAAAATGAATGCATATATAGCGACCACACCAAAAGGACAAGCACAAATCCCTGTTTTAAGCGAAAAAAAAGATCCGATTTTAGCACAATGGCAATACGGCCTTGGAAAGACAATGGCGTTCACATCTGATCTAAACGGCAGTTGGAACGGCGATTGGTCCCGCTGGTCAAAATGGGGAAGCTTTGTAAATAAAATGGTAACAGAAACGTTGCCTCAATACGATTCAGAGCCGTATTCTTTATCTGTAGATAAACGGGAAAATCAACATATATTATCGATAAACTCGGATAATTTATCGACACTCCCGGTAGAAGTTTCGATTGTTTCACAAAAAGGGGAAAAGCTTGATATTAATACAAAAATGACAGCCCCAGGCAAATATGAAGTCAATCTTGACGAAGATCCTGGATTATATTTTATTAATATTAAACAAACAGAAGAAGATGGCAGCGTATCTCTTTATCAATCAGGGTTCTCTATTCCTTACTCGAAAGAATATTTAGTAAAAGGAAGCGATGAAAAGAAACTTAAAGAGCTGTTAGCGATTTCGAATGGAAAAATACTGACAAAAGAGGCAGAATCTTTTCGACCGCTTCAAGACAAAAGCAGCAAGAAACAAGAGATTGCTTCCTGGTTGATTATGATCGCATTTTTGCTTTTATTCATTGAAATAGCAATTCGCCGCTTTGGATTAAAAATAATAAACTTCCCTTCCTTTACATTTAAAAAGGACAACGAGCAAAAAACAACACCAATACACAATAAAGAATTTTCGCAAAAGCAAACAAGTGAAAGACAAGTGGTAATGATGGGTGAGCCAAAAATATACAAAAAGAAAAAGGAAAGGAAAAAACAAACAAAGAAGAAAGCCGAAAACGCTTCCGATAGAGGAGATCATTTGCAGCAACTATTAGAAATGAAACGAAAAAATCAAAAATGATGAATGAACAAAACTGCGTCTTGTAAAGATAAAATCTTGACATGTTAAGATGTACTGTGTAAAATAATTGATGTAAAGGCTTTTGACTTAACACGGAGGTATGTTCGATGCTTGAAAAAACAACACGAATGAATTATCTTTTCGATTTCTATCAGTCGTTGTTGACACCGAAGCAACGAAGCTATATGTCTCTTTATTATTTGGATGACTATTCTCTTGGTGAAATTGCAGACGAATATGATGTAAGTCGTCAAGCAGTGTATGATAATATAAAACGTACAGAAGCAATGCTTGAAGAATATGAGCAAAAATTATTACTCCTTCAGAAGTTTCAAGAGCGTACTGTACTTTTTGCGCAAATGAAAGAGTTGTTAAAAAACGATACTCCTTCGGTTTCAGCGTTGCAGAAAGCAATATTAGAGCTGGAGAATTTAGATTAAGGAGGCGGCATAATGGCATTTGAAGGTTTAGCTGACCGACTGCAGAATACGATTCAGAAAATCCGTGGCAAAGGGAAAGTAAATGAAGCGGATGTAAAAGAAATGATGCGTGAAGTCCGCCTTGCATTACTGGAAGCGGACGTTAACTTTAAAGTCGTAAAAGAATTTGTGAAAAAAGTTAGTGAACGTGCAGTTGGACAGGAAGTGCTAAAAAGTTTAACTCCTGGGCAACAAGTTATTAAAGTAGTAAAAGAAGAGTTGACAGAATTAATGGGTGGAGAGCAAAGTAAAATTGCTGTTTCCAACCGCCCGCCAACAGTTATTATGATGGTTGGGCTGCAAGGTGCCGGTAAAACCACTACTACTGGTAAACTCGCTAATTTGCTGCGGAAAAAATACAATCGAAATCCACTCCTTGTTGCGGCAGATATTTATCGACCAGCTGCTATTAAACAGTTGGAGACATTAGGAAAACAGCTTGATTTTCCCGTGTTTTCTCTTGGCGATCAAGTAAGCCCAGTGGAAATTGCCAAACAAGCGATTGCAAAAGCAAAAGAAGACCATCATGACTATGTATTAATTGATACAGCAGGCCGTCTACATGTAGATGAATCTTTAATGGATGAATTAAAGCAAATTAAAGAACTGTCAAAACCTGATGAAATTTTCTTAGTTGTAGATGCAATGACAGGACAAGACGCTGTTAATGTTGCAGGCAGCTTTAATGAGCAGCTTGGGTTAACAGGGGTTGTTTTAACAAAACTTGATGGTGATACCCGAGGGGGAGCAGCCCTTTCTATTCGCTCTGTTACAAAAACACCGATAAAGTTTGTCGGTCTCGGAGAAAAAATGGACGCTTTAGAGCCATTTCATCCAGAACGCATGGCTTCCCGAATTCTTGGAATGGGCGATGTTTTAAGCTTAATTGAAAAGGCTCAGTTAAATGTGGATGAAGAAAAAGCAAAAGAGCTTGAAAAGAAAATGAAAAATGCTTCCTTCACATTAGATGATTTTCTTGATCAATTAGGCCAAGTACGAAACATGGGTCCACTTGATGAATTATTAAAAATGATGCCTGGAGCAAATAAAATAAAAGGCTTAAATAATTTGCAAGTAGACGAAAAACAAATTGCCCATGTAGAAGCAATTATTCGATCCATGACAAAGAAAGAAAAGGAACAACCAGAAATCATCAACGCAAACAGACGGAAGCGTATTGCAAAAGGAAGCGGCAGAACGGTACCTGAAGTAAACAGGCTGTTAAAGCAATTTGATGATATGAAAAAAATGATGAAACAAATGACCAATATGGGTCAAAAAGGAAAGAAAAAAGGTGGCTTTAAATTACCTTTTAATCCATTTTAAACAGGAAAAACCACAAGAATGAATGAAATTGATCAGAATGTAAAGTCTGACAAGAAAAAACACTTTACAAACTCGCAAACAATTGATAATATACTATCTTGTGTGAAACTATTCGGAGGTGCAATTTTAAATGGCAGTAAAAATTCGTTTAAAACGTATGGGAGCAAAAAAATCTCCTTTTTATCGTATCGTAGTAGCAGATTCTCGTTCACCACGTGATGGACGTTTCATTGAAACAGTAGGAACTTACAATCCAGTAGCAGAGCCTGCTATCGTGGACATCAACGAAGAAAAAGCATTACAATGGTTACAAAATGGTGCAAAACCATCTGATACAGTTCGTAACCTTTTCTCTAACCAAGGTATTATGGAAAAATTCCACAATATCAAAAACGGTAAGTAATCCGTTCTGGAAAATGAAAGAGCTTATAGAAACGATTGTTAAGCCCCTTGTTGATTTTCCAGATGATGTTCTAGTACAGGTTACGGAAGAGGATAATCGAATCATTTACTTGCTTTCGGTCAACAAGCTTGACATGGGAAAAGTAATTGGGAAGCAAGGGCGGGTTGCGAAAGCAATTCGAACGGTTGTTTATGCAGCAGGATCATTACAACAGAAGAAACTAATTGTTGAGATTAGCAAGTAGAATAAAGGAGGAGGGGAAACCCTTCTCTTTTTCTAATCTTCTAGGAAATTATAAACGAAATGAAGTTGTGGATAACTTAAGGGCTTAGTCAGCATCTAGCTCCAGCGCCTAGCCCCTGTGAAAGATAACCTCTTGCCTCTAAAAGTAAAAAACACTTTTTGAGTCAAGAGAACATTTTTCTTCGGGGCTGAACAAGGCGCCTGCGCTTATGTTCTTAATTACAAATCTTTCAGGAGGAAGTAAATGCAAATACTCCAGACTGTAATTGTAAAGCAAGTTCTAACGGAATCAACGAAAGAAAATTTGTTGGAAAAATATAAACAAACATTAGTGCAATTAGAGAAAGAATGTCAGCAGCTCCGTTTTGAAGAGAAAAAACAATCACGAAATCAACAGTTGTCAACAAACAAAATAAAAAGCTACTATAACAGTGAAATGAAAAAAAGATTGGAAAAACAGAAAGACATAGAGTTTCTAATCGATCAAATACATATACTACCATTGGGCAGTGAGCTAAAAGAACAAGAAGTTACAGCATTAGTGGAAATAAACGAAGGCGACGTTTGGCACGATGCTATTTCTTCTAAAACAATCATAGTAAAAGATGGGGTAGTAGAAGAAATAAGGTAGAGGTGAAGAAATGGAAAAATGGTTTAACGTAGGAAAAATCGTGAATACACATGGAATTAAAGGGGAAGTTCGCGTTATTTCACGCACAGACTTTCCAGATGAAAGATATAAAGTAGGCAATACTATTTATTTTTTTCAAACTGATAAATCAGTACCAATGGAATTAACAATAAAAAGCCATCGAGTTCATAAAAACTTTAATTTATTAACATTTGAAGGGTATGATAATGTTAATAATGTCGAGTTTATGAAAGGTGGATTATTAAAAGTTCCAGAAAGTTTTTTAGGCGAACTTTCCGAGAATGAATACTACTTCCACGAAATAATCGGCTGTACCGTGGAAACAGTAGAGGGAGAAGAACTTGGTACGATTACAGAAATTCTCACACCAGGTGCAAATGATGTTTGGGTAATAAAAGGAAAAAATAAAAAAGAACTGCTTATCCCTTATATTGAAGAAGTAGTCATGAAAGTCGATGTGAAAGAAAAGTTAGTGATTATTGAGCCGATGGAAGGGCTGTTGTCTTAATGAAAGTAGATGTTCTATCCCTTTTTCCAGAAATGTTTGAAGGCATATTTAATAGTTCCATATTAAAAAAGGCGAAGGAAGCAGAAAAGGTTACGTATAATGTCGTAAACTTTCGGTCGTTTTCTGACAATAAACATCAAGCAGTAGATGATTATCCGTACGGTGGAGGCGCTGGCATGGTTTTAAAGCCTCAGCCAATATTTGATGCTGTTCAAGATTTAAAAGAAGCAAGCGGTGCTTCTCCCCGTGTAATATTAATGTGCCCGCAAGGTGAAAGGTATTCGCAAAAAAAAGCAGAAGAGCTTGCTCAAGAAGACCATTTAATTTTTATTTGCGGCCATTATGAAGGCTATGATGAGAGAATAAGAGAACATTTAGTAACAGATGAAATTTCGATTGGTGATTACGTGTTAACTGGTGGAGAACTTGGGGCCATGGTAGTAATTGATAGTGTAGTTCGCCTGCTGCCAGGAGTTTTGGGCAAGGAAGCCTCACATGTTAATGATTCTTTTAGTACAGGCTTGCTTGAACACCCCCATTACACCCGTCCAGCAGATTTTAGAGGAATGAAAGTTCCAGCCACTTTATTATCGGGAAATCACGCACATATTGATGAATGGAGAGAAAAGGAATCTCTTAGAAGAACCATCGAAAGGCGACCTGATTTACTAGAAAATTATCCATTAACAGAACAACAAAAAAAACTAATAGAAGAAATCAAGAAAAGCCATGATTAGATATTGCTGTTCCATTCTTTTTATGTTAAGATAACACTTGTGACTTAATCCGATATTTCTCGGCAAAAGTCTTAAAACGATGTTCCGCTGCAAGAGTTCTCTTATGAGTGCAAGAGCGTCTGTTGGAAGGAGTTGAAAACGATGCAAAAATTAATTGAAGAAATCACAAAAGAACAACTTCGTGCAGATCTTCCTGCGTTCCGTCCTGGTGACACTGTACGTGTACACGTGAAAGTTGTTGAGGGTACTCGTGAGCGTATTCAGGTATATGAAGGTGTTGTGATTAAGCGTCGTGGTGGTGGAATTAGCGAAACTTTTACAGTACGTAAAGTTTCTTACGGAGTAGGCGTTGAACGTACTTTCCCAGTTCATACACCAAAAATTGCGAAGCTTGAAGTTATTCGTCGCGGTAAAGTTCGCCGTGCTAAACTTTACTACTTACGTAACCTACGTGGTAAAAAAGCTCGTATTAAAGAAATTCGATAATTGTTACCAAAAAAGAGCTTGTTCTAGTAACAAGCTCTTTTTTAATGGCTGTTTTCTCAAAGTTTGTTGTTTTTCACGTGAAAAAATGGGGAAAGAAGTACTCAGCAGACTGAATACGCGAAGACTCCTGTGGGAATGCGAGAAAGACGAGACCCCACAGGAGCGTATGCGACGAGGAGGCTCGACGCTCGCCCATGGAAAGCGAAGTGTCTTCAGGCTGCGAGTTTAAAAGCACATTCTATTCGAAAACAGCTTTTTTAATTGTAACCGCATAGATACTTGCTAATTTTGTTAGTATATTAATATGTACATACTCATCATCTGAAATTTTACTTCGTCCTCTTGTTTCGATTACAATAAAAGAGAAGAAGAAACTAGCTTAACATATAGGCAGGAAATGAAAGATTTACTGTGCTAAATAGTTAGATAAGACTTAGAAGAGCAATAACTTCTTTGATATGAATAACAAGGAATGGTGAACGTAATGGCAAAGAAAAAGAAAAATGAAGCATTAGAATGGGGTAAAGCGATCATAATTGCCGTATTATTAGCATTTGTAATCCGCTATTTTCTATTTGCCCCAATTGTTGTAGATGGAGAGTCAATGATGCCGACGCTTCATGATCAAGACAGAATGATTGTAAATAAATTAAATTACAAAATCAGCAGTCCGAAACGCTTTGATATTGTAGTCTTTCATGCGCCAGAAGGAAAGGATTATATTAAACGAGTAATTGGCTTGCCTGGTGATACAATTGAATACAAAAATGATACGTTGTATGTCAATGGGAAAGCATATAAAGAGCCATATTTAGATGAATATAAAAAACAGGTGATTGATGGTCCATTAACAGAATCGTTTACATTAGAAGAAAAAACCGGCCATAAAACCGTGCCTGAAGGAGAACTGTTTGTTATGGGAGACAATAGACGAGACAGTAAAGACAGCAGACATATCGGCACCATTTCCTTTGAAAAAGTATTAGGAAATACTAGTGTTATTTACTGGCCGGTAACCGATATACGCATAATTAAGTAAACTTGTTTCAGTAATAGAGGTGATTATATTGACTATTCAATGGTTTCCTGGACATATGGCGAAAGCAAGAAGACAGGTAACAGAAAAATTAAAGCTTGTAGATATTATTTTCGAATTAGTGGATGCTCGAATTCCACAGTCATCACGAAATCCGATGATTGATGAAATTATTCAGCATAAACCAAGATTAGTGCTGCTAAATAAAGCGGATATGGCAGACAAAGAGAAAACAAAAGAATGGATTCATTATTTCCAAAGCAAAGGGATAAGAGCCCTTGCCATTAACTCTCAAGCTGGTGTTGGAATGAAAGAAATTACTGCACTTGCAAAAGAAGTATTGGCAGAAAAATTTGAGCGAATGCGGGCAAAAGGAGTTCGGCCCCGAGCGATTCGTGCGATGATCGTTGGGATTCCTAATGCAGGAAAATCAACATTGATTAACCGTTTAGCTAAAAAAAATATTGCGAAAACAGGCAATACCCCAGGGGTAACAAAAGCACAGCAATGGATTAAAGTAGGCAAGGAGCTGGAGCTTTTAGATACGCCAGGGATTTTATGGCCTAAATTCGAAGATCAGGAAGTAGGCTTAAAGCTTGCATTAACGGGTGCCATTAAAGATACTATATTAAATTTACAAGATGTAGCTGTGTATGGATTAAGATTTTTAGAAAAAGAGTATCCTAACAGATTAAAAGAAAGATTTCAGATGGAAGAAATACCGGAAGATATTGTCGAGCTGTTTGATAAAATTGGACAAGTACGTGGCTGTTTAACAGGTGGAGCGATTGTTGACTATGATAAAGTAACAGAATTAGTCATTAGAGAAATAAGAGGAGAAAAACTAGGTTCTCTCACATTTGAAAATGCGGGAGATATGGAAGCGTCTCAAACAGAAAATGACTAACAGTAGGAGGATCTTGATTAGTATGTTCATGATCCTCTTTTTTGTCTGTTACGGTTACAATGAAAAGAAAAGCTTTATCATAAATAGAAGCTGCCGATATTAAAGGAAAGTGGAGTGCGGGAATTGAAAATAGCAACAACAAAAGAAATAAAAATAAAACTAGAAAATATAACAGATAGTAACGATCCTTTTATCGAAGAGATAAAAAATGACGATAGAAAAGGGGTACAAAGTCTTTTTAAAGCATGGCAGAAAAAGCGAGAAAAGGAAATGGAACTTCATCAACGCTTTTTAGCATTAAATACATACGAAAACCAACTCAAAAATCAAGGATATTCTTACATAGCCGGAATAGATGAGGTAGGCAGAGGACCATTAGCAGGACCGGTTGTAACAGCTGCAGTCATTCTTCCAGCAACATTTTATTTACCAGGATTAGATGATTCGAAAAAACTTTCTGAAAAGAAAAGAGAAGAATTTTTTGAAAAAATTCAACAAGAAGCCATTTCGATAGGAATCGGAATGATCCATGCTGAAGAAATTGATCGAATAAATATTTATCAAGCAACAAAAAAAGCAATGTTGCAAGCGATCAATGATTTAACGATAAGACCGGATTATTTATTAATAGACGCGATTACCTTAACAACACCGTACCCAAGTCAATCAATTATTAAAGGAGACAGTAAAAGTTGTTCTATTGCGGCAGCAAGTATTATTGCAAAAGTAACAAGAGATAGAATGATGAAAGAGCTCGATAAACAATTTCCAGCTTATCAATTTGCCAAAAATATGGGCTACGGTACGAAGGAACATTTAGAAGCGTTGCAAAAGGAAGGAATAACAAGCTATCATCGCAAAAGCTTTTCACCAGTTAAAGAAATGTCGAAATAAGGAGGGGAGTATGAGTTACTCTACTAGTTTTATTCAAAAGCTGTTTAAACAAGAAAATAACCTCTGGTCTCAACCATTGCCATTAAGACCAGGTCAAATTATGTATGGGAAAATAATGAAATTATTTCCAAATCAAATCGCGGAAGTGCAAGTTGGTCAACAGAAGCTATATGCCCATTTATCCATTCCTCTTTCTGTTGAAGCAAATTATTGGTTTCAAGTTCAACAAGGACAAGAAAAGCTCGAATTAAAAGTATTATCTCCTTTGAACGAAACAGTGCAAATGGATAAAAACAATATCACAACATTGTTAAGGCAGCAATCTCTTCCTGACACGAAAGAAAATAGAGCATTAGTTGCTTCTTTTCTTACCGATCAACTGCCATTAACAAAAGAGATTCTTCAAAAGGCAAGCAACTGGTTAACGAAAAGCAACGATACTTCATCAGAAATTGCAGTAATCAAGCAAATGGTACAACAAGAGCTACCGCTTACAAATACAGTATTTTCTAGTTTATTACAAGTACAGTCTGGACAATCATTTTCCGATTTAATCAATGCTTTAAACAGCGAATTAAACATACATTCGATTAAAAATAAGCCATTAGAACAAGTGGTAGCAAATATAATGACAGGGGTATTTACGTCTGAAGATGATAGTAAGCAAATAAAGCAACAAATAATGAAAATGTTGCACAGTATCGGTTTTTCCTATGAGTCAGAACAGTTTTTTCGATTAAATGAAACAAATAATACGGAAGTAGAAACAAAAAAGTTAAAACCACTTTTACTCGAATTGTTAAAAACAGATATTCCTGTTTCAACGAATGAAATAGCCAATCAGCTAGTAGATAAAATAACAGGTTTGCAGCTATTATCGCGAGAAGTTGGACCAATAATTCAAGCTGTAATGCAACTGCCAATATCGTTTGCAAACCATACAAAGGATGTAACGGTGCAATATAATGGTAAAAAAACGAAAGATGGCAAGATAGATAGTGATTATTGCCGGATTATGTTTTATTTAGATTTAGAACATTTAAAAGAAACAGCCATTGATATGCAAATTCAAAACAGGGTAATGAATATTACCATTTGGAATAATCATCCCATCATTCAATCACTTGCAGCAGCATATACAAATACATTAAAGGAAAAGATGAAACAAGCCGATTACATATTATTAAATGTTAACAGCAAGCCCTTTTCTAAAAAGGAAACCAACATAAAAAACGGATTATCCTTTTTGGATATTGAAAATTCCTATAAAAATTTCTATCAAGGAGTAGATGTAAAAATATGAAAGAAAGTGGAAAATGGAAGCGAAAGGAAGCAGTTGCATTACGTTATGCACAAAATCTAGATGCCCCGACAGTATTAGCAAAAGGAAAAGGAATGGTTGCCGAATCGATTATCGAAAGAGCAAAAGAAAATGGAGTGCCCATCCAAGAAGATCCTTCCTTAGTGGAACTATTAGCAAAGCTGAATTTTCATGACCAAATACCAGAGGATTTATATCAAGCAGTTGCTGAAGTTTTTGCTTTTATTTATAAACTGGATAAAGAATATGGGGAGAATAAATAGTGTAAGGAGGTTCCCCTATTAAATGAGAACACCCCTAAGAAAAGAGGCGGAATTTTATAGTATAAAAGAATAATAGTAAAATAGTAAAATAGTAAAAACGAATCGTTATCAAAATAAAATATCTATTAAATTTGGACGGAAGCGATTATAATAATACGTATAATTCCTTATTATTTTCTTATGTTTATTCATTTTTTTGTATACTTTACAAATTCCTTCTATTATATATTGTGCAAATTCTAGGAAGGAAGGTAAGTTTATTGGAGAAATTAAACGAAAAATTAATTTTGCTTGATCACTGTAGAGGAATTAGCTGGAAAAGTATTTTCTTCCTATTAAAAACAGATCCTGATCTTCAAACAATAAATGCTTCTCGAGAATTCCCCTCAAGTTCTTTACAATGGAAAAAAGAATTCATTGAAGATTTTCACTCCCCTTTTATTCATGAACAAATCAGCCAATATGCCCCTAACGGAATAACTGCCATTACTTATTTTGATTCCCGTTATCCAAAGATATTAAAAGAAATCTATCAACCTCCATGGGTACTTTATGCAAAAGGAGATTTATCTTTATTAAATGTAGAAAAAAAACTGGCAATCGTCGGATCGCGCCTTGCTACCAATTACAGTCAGAAAGTAATGGAAAAAATAATTCCAGAGTTGATAAAAGATAATATTACGATTGTAAGTGGTCTAGCGACAGGTGTTGATGCTTTAGCACATAAGTTAACGATTGCAAATGGTGGGAAAACAATAGCGGTTATAGCTGGAGGGTTGTTTCATATCTATCCAAAAGAAAATATACTGCTTGCAAGCGAGATGATGAAAAAACACCTTGTAATATCAGAATATCCTCCGTTAACTAAACCAAATAGATGGCAGTTCCCAATGAGAAATCGGATTATTAGTGGCTTATGTAATGGTACATTAATCATTGAAGCGAAAAGAAAAAGCGGCTCCTTAATAACGGCGAATTATGCTCTTAACGAAGGAAGAGATGTATTTGCTGTTCCAGGAAGTATTTTAAGTCCTTTTTCAATAGGAACAAATGAATTAATAAAGGCAGGCGCAAAACCAGTTATAACTGCAAATGATATTTTAGAAGAATGGAATTTTTGATAAGAAAAAGGAAATTAATAGTATTTCTTTTACAAGAAGGAAATGATACGATATAAACATTGGGAAAAATAAGGGATTATTCTATTGTGTCTAGCTTCAGCGCCTAGCCCTTGTGAAAAATAACCCTTTGCCTCTAAAAGTAAAAAACACTTTTTGAGTCAAATGAACATTTTTCTTCAGGGTTGTTTAAGGCGCTTACGCTTTTCTTTTGTGTCAACTTTTTGTATTAAAAGAGTGAAATTTTATCCTTTTTTAAAAGGAAAAACAAAAAAAGGTTGCTATTTTTTGAAATCTGTTATACATTTTTTCAACAGATAAAAAATGAAAAACTAAAAAACAAATGGGAATAAAACAGTTGAAAACGTTTACTGATTATCGTAATATTTGACAAATGGAAACATAGTATACAATAATAGTGAATATTTATAATCCCTCTAAGGAGGACAGTTAATGTCAGATTTTCTTGTAATCGTGGAGTCTCCTGCAAAGGCAAAAACGATTGAACGTTATTTAGGAAAAAAATATAAAGTAAAAGCATCTATGGGCCATATTCGGGATTTACCAAGAAGCCAAATGGGTGTTGATATAGAAAAACAATACGAACCGAAATACATAACGATTCGTGGTAAGGGCCCGATTTTAAAAGATTTAAAGACCGCTGCTAAAAAAGCTAAAAAAATATACTTAGCAGCTGACCCTGACAGAGAAGGGGAAGCGATTGCTTGGCATTTGGCAAAAAGCTTGAATGTGGATATCGAGTCAGACTGCCGCGTCGTATTTAATGAAATTACAAAAGACGCGATTAAAGAGTCCTTTAAACATCCTCGGCCAATAAACATGGATTTAGTAGATTCACAGCAAGCCAGAAGGGTTCTTGACCGTTTAGTTGGGTATAATATTAGTCCGTTATTATGGAAGAAAGTCAAAAAAGGATTAAGTGCTGGGAGAGTACAATCTGTAGCGGTAAGACTAATTATTGATCGTGAACATGAAATTAAACAATTTATTCCAGAGGAATATTGGACAATTGAAGGCAGTTTTCTTAAAGGAAAAACAAGCTTTGATGCTGCGTTTTATGGAATTAATGGAAAAAAAGTAGAACTGAAATCAGAAAAAGAAGTACAAGAAGTAAAGGCGTTAATCAATGGAAATAAATTTACCATAGAAAAAGTGACAAAAAGAGAACGAAAAAGAAATCCTGCAGTTCCGTTTACCACCTCCTCTCTTCAACAAGAGGCTGCCCGTAAATTAAATTTTAGAGCGAAAAAAACAATGATGCTTGCACAGCAGCTTTATGAAGGAATTGATTTAGGAAAAGAAGGAACAGTCGGATTAATTACCTATATGAGAACGGACTCGACTAGAATATCCGAAGTTGCTCAAGGAGAAGCCTTCGAGTATATTACAAAAAATTACGGCAGTGAATATACAAAAGGGGATAAAGGCAAAGAAAAGAAAAATGCAAATGTTCAAGATGCCCATGAAGCCGTTCGGCCAACAAGTACAACAAGAGAACCGAGCATGCTAAAAGAACATTTATCAAGAGACCAGCTTCGGTTGTATAAACTCATATGGGAAAGATTTATCGCAAGTCAAATGGCTCCTGCCATTATGGACACAATGAGTGTTGATTTACAAAATGGTGAGGTGCTATTTCGGGCTACAGGCTCAAAAGTGAAGTTTCCCGGTTTTATGAAAGTATATGTGGAAGGAACCGATGATGGCGTAGAGGAAAAGGATCGACTGCTCCCTGATTTGAAAGAAGGAGATGAAGTAATAAATAAAGACTTCGATCCGAAGCAACATTTTACACAGCCGCCTCCTCGATACACAGAGGCAAGACTTGTCAAAACATTGGAAGAGTTAGGAATTGGCCGTCCATCGACTTTTGCACCAACATTAGATACGATCCAAAAGCGTGGATATGTAGCATTGGAAAATAAACGATTTATTCCGACAGAGCTGGGAGAAATAGTATTAGAATTAATCTTAGAATTTTTCCCTGAGATATTAAATGTTGAATTTACAGCTAATATGGAACATGATTTGGATAATATTGAGACTGGAAAAGTGAATTGGGTAAAAATAATTGATGATTTTTATCAAGTTTTTGAACAAAATTTAGAAAAAGCTGAAAAAGAAATGCAATCAGTGGAAATTAAAGATGAACCTGCTGGAGAAGACTGTGATTTATGTGGAAGTCCTATGGTCTTTAAAATGGGCCGATATGGTAAATTTATGGCATGCAGTAATTTTCCTGATTGTCGAAATACGAAACCGATAGTAAAAGAGATAGGTGTTAAATGCCCTTCATGCCATGAAGGGAACATCATTGAAAGAAAAAGTAAAAAGCGTCGCATATTTTATGGATGTGACCGTTATCCTGGATGTGAATTTATTTCATGGGATAAACCAATACAACGTCCATGCCCAAAATGTGAAGGCATGCTCGTGGAGAAAAAGCTGAAAAAAGGGATACAAGTTCAATGTGTTAGCTGTGATTATAAAGAGGAACCTCAAAGTTAAGAGAGTGAGCATCATTTGCTCACTCAGGCTGTTGAAAAACGTTCGCTCTCTTCGTCACTTCCCGTTTTTTGCGGTGCTCATTACCCGGTAAAGAAGGATGAACGACTAAGTACGTCACGTCCTGTGACAACGTCGTTCTGACCAACTTCCTGTTGGCCGCTGTTCCTCAAAAAGGGTCGTTCCGCGATAGACAAACGTTTTCATTTAGCCTGACGTTTCTGCAATTATTACTTTTTCTACATCCTAAGTGAGCATCAATTGCTCACTTTTTTCTATGGAATAAATTGTTGTCTAACAGGATAAAAGTTAGTAAAAACAAAATAAAAATAGTAGAAACTTTAATTACAGCTATTCATAGTGTAAAATGCTAGAGAATATATCATTTTATAAAATAAGAAAGAAAAACATTTTTCAACTTAGGTGAGCGTCTAGCTCCGACGTACAGGACGTACAAGTGCCGGCGTTGCCACAGGATGTGGCGTAATTAGCCGGCCAGTGCCTAGCCCCTGTGAAAAATAACCATTTGCCTCTAAAAGTAAAAAGCACTTTTCGAGTCAAATGAACATTTTTCTTCGGGGCTGAGCAAGGCGCCTGCGCTTTTCTTATAAAAAATGAAATAATGATAATAAGTTGGAGGACTATACATGCAAGAAACAAACAAACACGTAAATGTAATTGGGGCAGGACTCGCGGGAAGTGAGGCTGCATGGCAAATAGCAAAAAGGGGAATTAAGGTACATTTATATGAAATGAGACCAGTTAAACAAACTCCTGCACATCATACCGATAAATTTGCTGAACTTGTTTGCAGCAACTCTTTAAGAGGAAACGCCTTAACAAATGCGGTTGGTGTATTAAAAGAAGAAATGAGAAATTTAGATTCCATTATTATTGAATCTGCCGATTTATGTGCAGTTCCTGCCGGAGGAGCATTAGCTGTTGATCGACATGAATTCGCAGGAAGAGTAACGGAAAAAGTGAAAAATCATCCGAATGTTACCGTTTTTCATGAAGAAGTAACCGAGATTCCAGAGGGCCCTACAGTGATAGCGACAGGTCCTTTAACAAGTGAAGCTTTGTCTAAAAGTTTAAAAGACTTAACAGGAGAAGAATATTTATACTTTTATGATGCTGCTGCACCTATTATCGAAAAAGACAGCATAGATTTAAATAAAGTTTATTTAAAATCCCGCTATGATAAAGGAGAAGCTGCTTATTTAAATTGTCCTATGACTGAAGAAGAGTTTGAACGTTTTCATGAAGCACTTGTTTCTGCAGAGACAGTTCCTTTAAAAGAATTTGAAAAAGAAGTCTATTTTGAAGGCTGTATGCCGATTGAAGTAATGGCTGGTAGAGGGAAAAAAACAATGCTGTTTGGTCCGATGAAGCCAGTTGGTTTGGAAGACCCACGCACTGGAAAACGTCCATTTGCTGTTGTGCAACTTCGCCAAGACGATGCTGCAGGAACATTGTATAATATTGTTGGATTTCAAACTCATTTAAAATGGGGAGCTCAAAAAGAAGTGCTTCAATTAATTCCAGGGCTTGAAAATGCAGAAATTATAAGATATGGAGTAATGCATCGCAACACCTTTATTAATTCTCCAAAGGTATTAGAAGCAACTTATCAGTTTAAAAATCGAAGCGATTTATTTTTTGCTGGTCAAATGACGGGAGTAGAAGGATATGTAGAATCAGCAGCTAGTGGCCTTGTTGCTGGAATTAATGCAGCAAAGTTTGTAAACGGAGAAGATCTAATTGTTTTTCCAGATGAAACGGCAATTGGAAGCATGGCGAAGTATATTACAACTACAAATGCAAAGAATTTTCAACCAATGAATGCTAATTTTGGACTTTTTCCAGCGTTGCCTATTAGAATAAAAGGGAAAAAAGAAAGATATGAACAACACGCTAACAGAGCATTAGAGACAATTCAGAACTTTGTGAAGACTATGTAAATTAATTGATTGCGTATACAAAGTATGTTAATATAATAAAGCCGTCTGTGAGGTGATACATTGGATTTGAACACACACACTTCATTACAGCGATTTGTTGAATATTTACAAATTGAAAAAAACTGTTCACCATATACGATTGAATATTATCAAGACGATATAAATCAGTTCTTGCTTTTTATGTCCAAACAACTAATAAATAAACTAGAGGACGTTCAGTCCTCTGATGTAAGAATATTTTTAACGGACTTATTTCATGCAAAGTTAGCAAGAAAATCTATTGCCCGGAAAATATCTAGTCTACGCAGCTTTTACAGGTTTTTAGTAAGAGAAAAACTAGTGGCTGCAAATCCTTTTTCAACCATAACGATACCGAAGTTAGAAAAAAGATTGCCGGATTTTTTTTATGAAGAAGAGTTGCAGCAGCTATTTTTATCATGTGACTCTTCAACTCCTTTAGGAAATAGAAATAAGGCACTCCTTGAATTGTTATATGCTACGGGCATTCGAGTTGGTGAATGTACGAAAATCGAGTTAAAAGATATTGATTTTAGTATTTCTACCGTCTTAGTGAAGGGAAAGGGAAAAAAGGAGAGGTACGTTCCATTTGGCAGCTTTGCACATACCGCTTTAGAATCTTACATAAGAGATGGAAGAACAAAGTTGATGGGGAAAAACAGTAATCAACATTCCTTTTTATTTGTAAACTATAGAGGGGGCCCTTTAACTGCAGGAGGCGTCCGGGATATTTTAAGCAAAATGATGCATGCTTCATCAGCACAAGGGAAAATTCATCCTCATAAACTTAGACATTCATTTGCAACCCATTTATTAGCAAACGGGGCTGACATGAGAACTGTTCAAGAACTATTAGGTCATGCAGATTTATCGTCTACTCAAATATATACACATGTAACAAATGAGTATTTAAAGAAAACATACATGTCCTATCATCCAAGGGCATAGTCCAAATTGTTAAAGGAGAAAGTATAGATGGCTGAATTACCACAATTTCATGCAACAACAATTTTTGCTGTTCATCATAAAGGGAAATGCGCCATGTCAGGTGATGGTCAAGTAACTTTCGGAAACGCTGTTGTCATGAAACATACAGCGAAAAAAGTTCGAAAGCTTTTTAACGGAAAGGTAATTGCAGGCTTTGCCGGATCAGTTGCTGATGCCTTTACACTATTTGAACTATTTGAGGGTAAACTGGAAGAGTTTAATGGGAATTTACAAAGAGCAGCAGTTGAGCTGGCGAAACTTTGGAGAAATGATAAATTTTTACGCAAGCTGGAAGCGATGCTAATTGTAATGAACGAAACAGATTTATTGTTAGTATCGGGTACTGGAGAAGTGATTGAACCCGATGACGGTATTTTGGCAATTGGTTCTGGTGGAAACTATGCGTTATCTGCTGGAAGGGCTTTAAAGAAATATTCAGGCGAACAGTTATCCGCCTATGAAATTGCAAAAGCTGCATTGGAAATTGCTGGGGAGATTTGCGTATATACAAACAATAATATTATTGTGGAAGAATTATAGGGGGAGGATTTATTTAATGCAAAATAAAGCAAGCTTAACACCTCGTCAAATTGTGGAACGTCTCGATCAATATATTGTTGGACAAAAAGATGCTAAAAAAGCAGTGGCAGTAGCATTAAGAAATCGTTTTCGCCGCAGTTTATTAGATGAAAAGCTAAGGGATGAAATCAGTCCAAAAAATATTCTTATGATGGGTCCAACCGGTGTTGGTAAAACGGAAATTGCAAGACGTATAGCCAAAATTGTCAGTGCGCCATTTGTTAAGGTAGAAGCAACTAAATTTACAGAAGTCGGGTATGTAGGCAGAGATGTAGAATCAATGGTGAGAGACCTTGTTGAAACATCGGTCCGACTTGTAAAAGAAGAGAAGATGCTTCAAGTAAAAGAAAGAGCAGAAATAGCAGCAAATAATCGAATAGTCGACTTATTAGTGCCATCCTCATCAAAAAAACAATCAAATTACAAAAATCCACTTGAAATGCTTTTTGGCGGTGGAAATACGGAAGTAGAAGCAGAAGAACCTTCAGTGGAAGAAACGAATAAATATGAAAAAAGGAAAATAATAAAAGAAAAGCTTGCACTAGGAGAATTGGAGAATGAACAAGTAACAGTCGAAATGGAAGAGCAGCAACCTTCCATGTTTGATATGCTCCAAGGATCTGGAATGGAGCAAATGGGCATGAATATGCAAGATGCATTAAGTAATTTTATGCCTAAGAAAAAGAAAAAAAGGAAGTTAACTGTTCGTGAAGCACGAATTGTATTAACAAATGAAGAGGCACAGAAACTGATTGATATGGATGAAGTTACGCAAGAAGGTGTACAGCGAGCAGAACAAATGGGTATTATTTTTATAGATGAAATCGATAAGATTGCTAGTAAAAGCAATGGTGGCTCTTCTGCAGATGTTTCAAGAGAAGGGGTACAAAGAGATATTCTGCCAGTTGTAGAAGGATCAACGGTTGTTACAAAATACGGATCTGTAAAAACCGATCATGTTTTGTTTATTGCGGCAGGTGCTTTTCATATTTCAAAACCATCTGATTTAATCCCGGAGCTTCAAGGACGTTTTCCAATTCGTGTTGAACTTACAAAATTAACAGTTGAAGATTTCTATCGTATACTTGTAGAGCCAGATAATGCACTGATTAAGCAATATCAAGCTCTTTTATTAACGGAAGGTATAGAAATAGAATTTTCTGACGATGCTATTCATAAAATTGCAGAAGTAGCGTACGAAGTAAATCAGAATACAGATAATATAGGAGCAAGAAGATTGCATACTATACTTGAAAAATTACTCGAGGATTTATCATTTGAGGCGCCAGAAATAACTATGGACAAAATTGCGATAACACCGCAGTACGTGGAAGAAAAACTTGGTGCTATATCAAGAAATAAGGATTTAAGCCAGTTTATTTTATAATGTACGACTGAAGAAGGTAATAAGATGAAGCTGCAAACAGTGGGGTGTTAGTACAACCAATCAATTCTTTACGGGAAGTTTCCCCCCTTTGTTGTTTCGTCAGAATCTTGAGGAAGGTGTCTTACTTCCCTAAATAGGGTAATCTCCTAAAATTTGCAATAGACAAGCATGATATGATATAGAAGGAAACAAAATTTACAGATTTGGTTTTAGTTAATAGGAGGAAAAAAGAATGGATTTATTATCAAAAACAAGAAAAATTAATGCAATGCTGCAAAAAGCAGCAGGAAAACCTGTGAACTTTAAAGAAATGGCAGAAACTTTATGTGAAGTCATTGAAGCGAATATATTTGTTGTTAGCAGAAGAGGGAAACTTTTAGGTTTTGCTGTAAACCAACAAATTGAAAATGATCGTATGAAAAAAATGCTAGAAGATCGTCAATTTCCGGAAGAATATACAAAAAGCTTATTTAATATTCAAGCAACATCCAGCAATTTAGATGTAGAAAGTGAATATACCGCATTTCCCGTTGAAAATAAGGAATTATTCCAAAAAGGGTTAACTACAATTGTTCCTATTATCGGTGGTGGAGAAAGATTAGGTACTTTAATCTTAGCGCGTCTTAAAGAACAATTCCATGATGATGATTTAATCTTGGCTGAATATGGTGCAACCGTAGTAGGTATGGAAATCCTGCGTGAAAAAGCAGAAGAAATTGAAGAAGAAGCTAGAAGTAAAGCGGTTGTACAAATGGCTATCAGTTCATTGTCATATAGTGAATTAGAAGCTATTGAGCATATTTTTGAAGAATTAAACGGGAATGAAGGATTATTAGTAGCTTCTAAAATTGCAGATCGAGTCGGGATTACAAGATCGGTTATCGTAAACGCTTTACGTAAATTAGAAAGTGCTGGTGTCATTGAATCTCGTTCACTTGGAATGAAAGGTACGTATATAAAAGTACTTAATGGAAAATTCCTATTAGAATTAGAGAAACTTAAAGCAAATTAATATTATTTTATCCATGAAAGTCTGATAAAAGCTTTTATTTTTATTTGGTTTCTTCTATAAAATAGTACAGCAATCAACAAGGATGTCTTTAAACTAGGTTTTCTTTCAAATAAAAAATGATGTAAGTTGCTAACACTACTTGGCAAGTAAAGCGGAAGAGAAACCTAAATAAAAGATTATCCTTGTTTATTATTTATGCTGCACCTAATTTTCAAATCATGTAAAGAACCTCTTAAATGATGTATTATCTTCGTAAAACAAACCCCTCCATTTAGCATTTTTTCAGCAAATTTCGATATTTTTCTAGTTCTTTTCATTTTTATTACAAAAATTATCATGAATTTTTTAAAATACTATTTTGTATAGTGCTAATATACTATGAATTTAGTATTTTTTTTTTGTAAATATTAAGATAAGATATTGAATTGTTTTTGATAATCTTTTCGTATACGTGTTAAAATAGGACTATTGAATTATTAAAAATTTCCTTTTGTCCGTAGACATATTATTTCAAATTCATTACAATTATAGTCATCATGTTTTATTTTCGTCATTTACTTGCATGATTCTACAGAAAATTTATGATTAATTACCATTTATTGAGGTGTGCCATGAAACTTTTTTCTAATACGATAACGAGTTTAGAAAACGCAATAAATTATTCGAATACAAAACAAAAAGTGATTGCTCAAAATATAGCGAACGTTGATACGCCAAATTTCAAATCAAAAGAAGTTACTTTTAAGCAATCATTAACAAAAGCATTAGAAGCAAATAAAACAGATCCAAAACATATGGATTTTACATACAATAATTCTGCTCCTAAAATTGCTGCAAAAAAGAACGTTACATACAATAACAGTGGAAATAGTGTCGATGTTGATAAAGAAATGACCGATTTGGCTACAAATCAAATTTATTACAACGCTTTAATTGAAAGAATGAACGGGAAATTTAATTCCCTCGAAACTGTTATTAGAGGAGGAAAGTAATATGTCTATGTTTCATAGCATAAACACCACCGCTTCCGCATTAACAGCACAAAGGTTGAGAATGGATGTTATATCCTCTAATATGGCTAATGCAGAAAGTACTAGAGGGAGAATAGTAAATGGAGAATGGGAGCCATACAGAAGGAAGTCGGTTGTATTGCAAGCACAAGAAGAGAAAGGGTCCTTTGCATCTTATTTGCAGGCAGCAGCAAATAATCGTGCAAACGCAGGGAACGGAGTAAAAGTTTCACGAATTGTGGAGGATGAAACGCCATTTGAGTTAGTATATGACCCGGAAAATCCAGATGCGAATGAAGATGGATATGTTGAAATGCCCAATGTGGATCCTCTACGGGAAATGGTTGATTTAATGAGTGCTTCTAGATCATATGAAGCAAATGTTACAGTACTTAATTCATCTAAAAGTATGATGATGAAAACATTGGAAATCGGTAAATAGAGGAGGGGATTATATGACCATTCATTTTTCAGCAGTATCAACAGCACTGCCATTAACAAACACAAATTCGGCTAAAGAAAGCACGACAGAACCACAAAAAAGTTTTGCCTCTTTTTTAAAAGACTCCCTTCATTCAGTAAACAAAGCGCAAAATGAATCAGATGCTTTGACGAATAAGTTAGCTAATGGTGAAAACGTAGACTTATCTCAAGTAATGATTACTTCACAAAAGGCAAGCATTACTCTGCAAGCAACAATCGAAATTCGGAATAAAGCAGTTGAAGCTTATCAAGAAATGATGAGAATGACGGTTTAATCATTAAATTGGTTATTCCGTTATTTACCCACGCATATCGGTCAGAGTCTACCAACTTAAGATTTGAGAGGCAACTGTCCGTGTGTGAAAGGCCTGGAAGTTTCGCCTTATCAACAGTAACCGGGGGAAAAGAATGAAAGAGAATTTGCAAAAGTTTTTTAATCCTATGAAGGATTATTGGCTTAATCGTTCCAAAAATCAAAAAATAATGCTCATTAGCGCTGTCTTTTTACTAGTAATTATTATAGCTGTGTCCGCTTATTTTTTTTCTAGAGAAAAGTTAGTTCCTTTATATAGTAATCTATCACCTTCTGAAACGGGAGCAATTAAAGAAAATCTAGACGCAAGAGGTATCACCTCGGAAATTTCTGAAGGCGGAAAAACAATCAGTGTACCAGAAGAAGCAGTTGATACATTGAAAGTAGAACTTGCTGCTGAAGGTATTCCGAAATCTGGAAGTATTGACTATTCCTTTTTTAGTCAAAATGCAAGCTTTGGCATGACAGACAACGAATTTAATGTTTTAAAATTAGACGCAATGCAAACTGAGATTGCCAATTTAATAAAGGGAATTGACGGGATCAATGATGCGAATGTTGTCATCACTTTGCCGAAAGAAGGGGTTTTTGTTTCAGATAATAAGGGAGAAGCTTCAGCTTCTATCGTATTAAATACAAAAGCAGGATATGACTTCTCCGAAAGTCAAATCAAAGGTTTATATACACTCGTCTCGAAAAGTGTTCCTAACCTTCCTACAGATAATATCGTCATTACCAACCAAAACTTTGAGTATTTTGATTTAAATAATGCAACAAATAATGCAACAGATACATTTTCGACACAAAATAATGTCAAAAAACAAATAGAAAGAGATATTCAAAGGCAAGTGCAGACGATGTTAGGAACCTTAATGGGTCAAGATAAAGTATTGGTTTCTGTGTCTGCAGACATTGATTTTACAAAAGAAAACCGAGAAGTAAATGAAGTAACACCTGTTGATGTAGAAAATATGAAAGGCATTGCCGTCAGTGCACAAAAAATTACAGAAACATACACTGGCGAAAATGCTGCTGAAGGTGTTCCACAAACAGAACAAAATACAGATACAACCACGTATAATACGGAAAATGGTACAGGTAATGGTGATTATGAAAAAGTAGAAGAGACGGTAAACAATGAAGTGAACCGCATAAAAAGACAAATAGTAGAAAGTCCTTATAAAATACGAGATGTCGGAATTCAAGTGATGGTAGAACCGCCAGATGCTAATGATGCCTCATCACTTCCACAAGAGCGGATCGATGATATAACAAATATACTAGGTACAATTGTAAGAACAACAATCGATAAATCTGCTACGAACGGACAATTAACTGATGAGGACCTTCAAAATAAAATCGCTGTATCTGTACAGGAATTTAATGGGAAAGCAGTAGCTACCACACCCCCTGCAGCAGGAATCCCTTGGTGGATTTATGCAATTGGGGGAGGATTGTTAGCCATCATTGCGCTATTAATTTTCTTCATGCTAAGAAATCGTAAAAATAAAGCAGTATCTGAAGAAATAGAAGAAATTATTCAGCCCGTTTCCATTCCTGATGTAAATGAAGAAAAAGAGTCAGACGGAGCGGTTAGAAGAAAACAATTAGAAAAAATGGCAAAAGAAAAACCAGAAGACTTTGCCAAACTTCTTCGAACATGGATAACAGAAGACTAAGGAGAGTCAATAAATGGCAAGACGAGATGCAAGTGAACTAACAGGGAAGCAAAAAGCAGCGATTCTTCTTATATCGTTAGGTCCAGACGTTGCTGCTTCCGTATATAAACATTTAAGTGAAGAAGAAATAGAAAAACTGTCATTAGAAATATCTGGGGTTAAAAAAGTGGAAAGCACTTCAAAAGAGGAAGTTTTAGAAGAGTTTCACAATATAGCCCTTGCGCAAGATTATATTTCACAAGGCGGGATAGGCTATGCGAAAACAGTGCTGGAAAAAGCGCTTGGAACAGAACAAGCGTCGGTTATTTTAAATCGATTAACATCCTCCTTACAAGTAAGACCTTTTGATTTTGCAAGAAAAGCGGATCCTAGCCAAATATTAAATTTTATTCAAAATGAGCATCCACAAACGATCTCGTTAATATTATCGTATTTAGATCCAACACAAGCAGGGCAAATACTGTCAGAACTACCGCAAGAAATGCAAGCAGATATTGCAAAAAGAATAGCAGTAATGGATAGTACATCTCCGGAAATAATTAACGAAGTGGAACAAGTATTAGAAAGAAAATTATCAAGTACAGTTACGCAAGACTATACACAAACGGGTGGCATTGAAGCGGTTGTAGAGGTATTAAATGGCGTAGACAGAGCAACAGAACGGACAATACTAGATGCCTTAGAAATCCAAGATCCAGAATTAGCAGAAGAAATTAAGAAGAGAATGTTCGTATTTGAGGATATTGTGACATTAGATAACCGAGCCATTCAACGAATTATTCGAGATTGTGAAAATGAAGATCTTATGCTTGCATTAAAGGTTTCTGGTGATGAAGTAAAAGAAATTGTTTATAGCAATATGTCAACAAGAATGGTGGAATCTTTTAAAGATGAAATGGAATTTATGGGTCCAGTAAGACTAAAAGATGTAGAAGAAGCACAATCAAGGATTGTAGCAATTATTCGTCGCCTAGAGGATGCCGGTGAAATTGTAGTCGCACGTGGCGGAGGAGATGATATTATTGTCTAGATTAATTAAGTCAAAATGGGCAGGCCAACATTCATCCAATGAAAAGATTATTTCAATAAAATATCTTCATTCGCTTGAAAATGCAGAGAATGAATTACATCCTGGACATCAAAAAATGTTAGAAGAAGCAGCTCAGGAAGCCAATTTAATTCTTCAAAAGGCAAAGGAACAAATAGACAAACAAAAAGAACAGTTTGTTTTTGAAAAACAAAACTGGGATACAGAGAAAAAACTACTTATAGAAGAAGCGAAAACAATAGGATATAACGCGGGATTAGAAGAGGGCAGAAATATAGGGTATGATGAATTTCGTCAACATATTCAAAGTGCGCAAGACGTAGTAGAGGCTTCGAAAAATGATTATCAATCCTATATGCAGTCTGCTGAAAAAACGATTTTGCAGCTTGGAATAAAAGTTGCCGAAAAAATAATTAACGAAAGTATTTCAACGGACAATGAGTATTTTTTACATCTAGTGAAAAAAGTGTTGCAAGAGACACAAGCACAAAAAGAAATTCAATTACATGTTCATCCAAGTCAGTTTGAATATATCTTATCTGAAAAGGAAGAGTTGTTAAACATATTTCCCATACAGCCTAATCTTTTTGTTTTTCCAAATGAAAATGTATCAGAAAATGGCTGTATGATAGAAACCGCAAATGGAAGAATTGACGCCAATATCGATACACAGTTACAGCTAATTAAACAAAAACTGCTTGATATATTGGAGAGTGAATAAGGAATGAAAGCGGAAGAACTTCTTTCCGAAATTGATACAATCGATTCTTTAAAACGATATGGAAGAGTAAAAAAAGTAGTTGGTTTAATGATTGAATCACAAGGGCCAGAAAGTTCAATAGGGGATGTATGTCTTATTCATATTGGTACAAAAAACAAACGGGTAATTAAAGCAGAAGTTGTTGGCTTCAAAGAAGAAAATATTATGTTAATGCCTTATACAACCCTTCATGATATTTCTCCGGGATGCTTCGTAGAAGGGACATCTGAACCATTACAAATAAAGGTAGGGGCTGGACTAGTCGGTACGGTTGTCGATTCATTAGGAAATCCATTAGATGGCTCTGCTCTTCCCAATGGACTAAAGCAAGTACCAATAGATCAAGAACCTCCGAATCCGTTAAAAAGACCGCCTATTTCTAATCCTATGGAAGTAGGAATTCGTTTAATAGATGGATTGCTTACTGTGGGTACAGGACAGCGTTTAGGTATTTTTGCGGGAAGTGGTGTCGGAAAAAGCACATTGCTCGGTATGATAGCAAGAAATACAAAAGCTGATCTTAATGTAATAGCCCTAATAGGGGAACGAGGTAGAGAAGTTCGGGAATTTATTGAACGTGATTTAGGTCCAGAAGGGTTAAAAAGGTCCATTGTCGTAGTAGCAACTTCTGATCAACCGGCCTTAATGAGAATTAAAGGTGCTTATACAGCTACCGCAATAGCAGAATATTTTCGAGATAAAGGCTTGAACGTAATGTTGATGATGGATTCTGTTACACGGGTTGCGATGGCACAGCGGGAAGTAGGACTAGCAGTTGGTGAACCCCCGACAACAAAAGGATATACTCCCTCCGTATTTGCGATACTGCCAAAGCTATTAGAACGCACGGGGACAAATGAAAAGGGAAGCATTACCGCATTTTATACCGTTCTTGTAGATGGAGATGACATGAATGAACCGATTGCAGATACAGTTCGAGGGATATTAGACGGTCACATTGTAATGGATAGGGAGTTAGCAAATAAAGGCCAATATCCTGCTGTAAATGTACTGAAAAGCATCAGCAGGGTAATGAATCATATTGTTTCAAAAGAACATATTCGTGCAGCAGAAAGATTAAGGGATTTATTAAGCACGTACATGAATTCGGAAGACTTAATCAATATTGGTGCATACAAAAAGGGATCTTCTAAAGAAATTGACACAGCTATTAAATTATATCCCACTATTTTATCTTATATTAAGCAAACTACAGATGAAAAAGTCTCAATGGAGGAAACGTTTCACTTGTTATTATCATTAGTAGGAGCAGGGGATTAATGTTATGAGCTATACATTTAAATTTGAAAAAATTTTAACGATGAAAGAACGAGAAAAAGACGAGGTTCGTGCTACTTATAATCAAGCAGTTAAACGATTTGAGGATGCTGCCGAAAAGCTTTATGAACTGTTAAAGAAAAAAGAAAATCTTGAAGAATACCAAGCAACAAAGCTTAAAAACGGACTTTCTGTACAAGAAATAAGGCATCATCAGCAATTTGTTGTTAATTTAGTTAAACTGATTGATCATAGTCAAAAAATGGTTGTAAATGCTAGAAACTCAATGAATTTCTACCAAGAAAAACTAATGGAAAAAAATATAGAAGTGAAAAAGTTTTCCAAAATGAAAGAGAAGGATGTTAGGGAATTTAATCAATTTGCAAAAGCGTTAGAAGCAAAACAAATGGATGATATTTCTTTGCAACAATATATGCAGCCAGGAAAGTTAGGTGGCTAAATGGAGAATTTAGTAGAAGAAAAAAAGAAAACATTTAATTTTTTTCAACGGTTTTTATTAGTATTTGTTATTCCGACAGTGTTTGCCATCGTTGTTTTATTATTATTAATGATTTATTCGGGAGCAGACGTTTTGGAAAAAGGAAAAGAGCTGGCAAATAATCTTCCTTTTTTAAGTTCAGAAAAAGCGTCAAGTGAAGAAAAGGCAATCGATCAGAGTAAAAAAATTCACGAATTGGAAAACAAGCTATCTGATCAAAATAAAGAAATCTCTAAGCTTCAATCTGAGTTAGATAACAAGATGAAGCAAGTAGGAACGCTGCAGTTGGATAAAGAAAAATTGCAAAATAAGATGGAAGCACTGCAAAAGGATCAGGAACAAACAGAACAAGCATTTAATGAAATTGTCAAAACATATGAAACAATGTCAGCAAAAAGTTCAGCAGCTATTCTTGCTAAGATGAATGAGCAGGAAGGGTTGAAAATATTAGCAGCACTTAAACCTGCAACGCTTGCACCAATTTTAGAGAAAATGGATCCACAAAAAGCATCTCAATATACAGAACTTTTATCAAAAACAAGTGCTCAAAATAATACAGAAGCAAACAATGGATCAACTACAGAGGCAAATTTAAATAATTAGATCATTGGTTAAAAAAATCCTGTTATGTGAAAGGAGGTGAAAAGGTGCAACTTGGCCTCGACTATAAAGTGTTATCGCCAAATAATTCTGGCGTTGTTTTTGGACAATCATCAGTTAATAGTAACAAGTTTCAGTTGCTGCTTAACACATTGAATCAAACAAAAGGACCAGAATTAACCGAAAGCAACGATATTTTACATGCAGATGAAGAAAAGAAAGCTAGTTTACATGCGTTATTGCAAGTGTTAACAAGTGAAAATAGCTTATTAATTGATGCAAATTTATCTGTTAATCAAAAAGAAAGCGATATCCAGCAAGATGAAGATATAATACAACATTTGTTAACTAATGTGAATGACGATTCTGAATCAAAAGGAATGGATCAATCAGCCACACAGTTAAATCAACTGCTAGAAAATGTATATACCGAAGTAGAGCAGAAGCTTTATCAATTTTTAAGCACTTTTCATTTTGAACAAACAAGTGAGGATATGTTTACGGATACAGACTTCCCTGAATTGGTGAACACGATAAAAATCTTGCAAATGGCTGAAAAAGAAACTTCTACTTTAAATAAGGAAGATGAAATTTCAGAAATAGTCGAAGCATTAACGAATTTAGTTGAGAATTTAATAAATCAGACAAGTATGGCTGAGCAAGAGAAGATATCAAACAGCAGCATTACAGAAAAAAAATGGACTATTAATAGGAATCCTCTAAATTCTGGTTTTGACAACATAGAAAAGAATATGGTTCAAAAGGATGTCCAACCTTTACAATCATCAAGTTTAGTAAGTGATGATCTTAAACTAACTGGAATGAATGATGTGATAAAGGAATCAGCAATTGTTGACATAAAAAACTTACATAGAGAAAGCACTGAGGAAAAACAAAATAATCTATTAGATTCATTGACCATTGCTGAGCTAGTGAACTATATGCTGAAAAATGGTGCAGAAGAAATTCCAATGCAACAAACAGAAAAAATCGAATTTAGTAGTAAACAACCAGTAAATACAGAAGAAAAACAAAAAAATCTGTTTGATTCATTGACCATTGCTGGGTTAATGGAATATATGCTGAAAAACGGTATAGTAGAAATTTCAAAGCAACCGGATAAAACAGAATTAAGCAGTAAACAACAAGTAAATGCCGAGGAGAAGTCTCAAAATTTACTTAATTCAATGACTGTTACTAAGTTGATTGAATATATAAAAAGTGTGATGGAAGAAGTCCAGATTCAACAACCTGGAAACGAGGAATTAAGCATCACACAACCCGAAAGTATAGAAAAAATGCAACAAATCCCACAAGCGCTAATTAACGGAAACAGCAACAATGAGACAAGAAATTTAGGCTTGGCTAATATAGGATATCCATCTTATATTCAGCCGGTTCTACTTCCTGCTGATAAACAAATGAAGCACGTAACTAGCCAAGTGAATAACAAGGATGGTTTTTTTGAAAAAGGAACAGATTCATCTAGTCCTATCATGAAAATACAATCACTCGCTTCCAGCATTATCGAGAAACTAAATACAACAAATAAAACAGCAGAAAAACCAATTGTGATGTATCCAAAAATGATCAACCCATTAATGGTAGAGTCATTAAAGAAACAAGAATCGACAATATCTGCATCTACGATTCATCTTGAACCCAATGCAGAAAAAATCGAAGCAGATACAAAAACATCTATTTCAATTGGACAATTGCAAACGTCTTATCCAACAAAGCAGCAGCCTTTACAAATTTTAAATGCAAACGGCAACCCCGTTTCATCTAATCAATTGGAAGAGCAGTTAAATAAGATTTTTTCAAATGCGTCCTATATAAGAAATGGTGACAGTCAAAAGTTTACATTAAGACTAGCTCCTGAACATTTAGGATCTATTAAAATTGAAGTATATCAAAAAGAAGGCACAATACTAGCAAAAATTTTAACAGCTACACCGGAAGCAAAAGAAGTGCTAGACTCTCACCTAACAAGTCTGAAGCATGGATTAAGTTTGCAAAATTTAGTTATTGATAAAGTGGAAATTGCATACACTCCACCTGGACAACAGGAAAAAATGAATCGAGACCAGCAATCACATCAACAACAGCAGCAACAGCAAAAACAAGAGCAATCATCACATCAAGAACAAAATAAACAGAAGAAATCTTTTTTAGAAGAACTTCTGAATATAGAGAGTTAAAATAGGAAGTGAAAAGATGGCTAATACGATTGATTCTTCTTTGTATCTATCGAATTATCAGAAAAACACTGCTAAAACTGGTAATTCAAACTTAGGGAAAGATGACTTTTTAAAAATATTAATAACGCAATTGCAGCATCAAGATCCAGCTAATCCAATGGAAGACAAAGATTTTATTGCGCAAATGGCTACTTTTTCATCTTTGGAACAAATGACCAATATGAATACAACGATGAATAATTTTATTAATCTTCAAAAGCAGTCCAATCTTATTTCGTATAGTCAATTTGTCGGCAAAGAAGTAAATTGGCATAAAGCAGAAACAGATGATTCAGGGAATGAAGTAACCACTTCTGGAGCAGGCAAGGTGATATCAGTATCCTATAAAGATAATACAGCAGAATTTACGTTAGAAGATGGCTCGAAACTTTCATCTGAAAATATCTCTAGTATGAATGATAATGATAATAATCTTGTAGAAGCAAGCCAGATGATTGGTAAAATGGTGACTTATTTGGATGATAACAAAAACGAACAAAGCAATGAAGTGAAGTCTGTTTCCTTAAAAAATGGTGTGATTTATTTTACCTTAAACGATGATACTAACAGTCAAATCACTTCTAATAAAATGATAAAAATTGAATAGGAAGTGATTTTTATGGATAAACAAATTTATCCTACCTATAAATCACAAGCAGTCATCGCTAATGGCATAAATGCGATTAAAGCAAAAGGCAATCATTCAGCATCCTTTTCAGCCCATTTGCAGCAGTCAATCAGCTCGGTTGATAAGCTGAACATCAGCAAGCATGCAAATCAACGCTTACAACAAAGAGGGATTGTGATAGATGAAACGAAATGGGAACAAATAGAAGCAAAAGTAAAACAAGCAAAACAAATGGGTGTCAAAGAATCACTTGTTTTACTAAATAATGCAGCACTGATAGTAAGTGCAAAAAACAATACCGTAATTACCGCAATGGATCGGGAAGAAGCATCACAACAAATATTCACCAATATTAATGGCACGATTGTACTGAATTAAAAATATGGCTGGACCTAAAAGGGGGCCGAGAGCTGTGGAGTGATAGAAGCAGCTAATCTGAAAGGAGAAAAAATAAATGTTACGTTCATTATATTCTGGAATTAGTGGGATGAAAAACTTTCAAACAAAACTTGATGTGATTGGTAACAATATTTCCAATGTAAATACTTATGGATTTAAGAAAGGAAGAACGACTTTTAGCGACCTAATCAGTCAAACCTCAGCAGGTGCAACAGCACCAGACGGTACAACTACTGGTGGTATTAATGCGAAACAAATTGGATTAGGTGCTCAAATGGCTTCGATTGATACTTTACATACTCAAGGTAGTATGCAAACAACTGGAAGAACACTTGATTTGGCTGTTTCGGGTGATGGCTATTTTGTTTTGCAAGCTCCTGGAGATACAACTGATAATTATACAAGAACAGGAAATTTTTATTTAGATGCAGATAGAAATATTGTTAGTACAAATGGAATGTTATTGCAGGTTGAAAATGGTATTTTGAGTGAAAATGCTGATGGTACTCCTAACTATAGAAATAATAATGTAGTTGGTGGAACAAAAATTCCTAGTACTGCCCAAAGTTTCAGCATTGGTGCAAATGGTTTAATTACATATATCGATGCTGGTGGGAATACGCAAGAAGCTGGTCAAATTCTGCTTGCAAAACCTGCGAATCCAGAAGGTTTAACAAAAGCAGGAGCAAATACGTTCCAAGCTTCCAATAACTCAGGAGCTCTTTCTGGAGATCCTGCTGTTAATCGAGGATTAGTAACTTCTGGACAAGATGGAACAGGATCCATTAACAGCGGATTTTTAGAAATGTCAAATGTAGAACTTTCAGATGAATTTACCGACATGATTGTTGCACAAAGAGGTTTCCAGTCCAATACAAAAATAATTACAACATCTGATGAAATCTTGCAAGAACTAGTTAACTTGAAACGATAATAGAAGGAGGATCAGAGACTAAGGTAACTCAAAACTTTAGTTTCTGAATACATAACAGTGATAAGTGTAACTCGATTAAATGGAAAAAAATTTAAACTAAACGCCCTGTTTATTGAATCAATTGAATCGTTTCCAGATACTACTATTACATTAGCGAATGGAAATAAATACGTTGTAAAAGAAAGTGAACAACAAATAGTGGAATTAGTAAAAGATTATTATCAAACTGTTAACCTTTTCGGATTACCGAATATAGGAGAGAACTGTAATGAAGAATAATAAAGTTGTAATGATCATGCTCGTTTTGCTCCTTGCTATCGCAATCGTTGGGACAGGTGCATTTATCTATTTAACAAAATTTGCTGGAGATCAAAAGAAGAAGGAACCAACAATTGATGAAGTGATTGAGGCGTCGGTAGATGTTCCTGAAATCACCACCAATTTAGCAAGTGATAATTTTATTAAAATATCGTTTAAAATTCAAACAGATAGTAAAAAAGCAAAAGAAGAGTTAGAAAAAAGAAATTTTCAAGTGCAAAATATTATCATTCAAGAGCTTTCAGAAAAAACGAATGATCAGTTAAAAGGGAAAAAGGGGCAAATAGATTTAGAGAATGATTTAAAAGATAAAATAAATGGACTGATGCAAGAAGGGAAAATCGTTCAAGTATATATTACCAATTCTCTCCTTCAATAAAATATAATGGGATAACGATGACGGAGGTGAGGTTTTATTGTCAGGAGATGTTTTGTCCCAAAATGAAATAGATGCACTATTATCTGCATTATCTTCAGGAGAAATGGATGCAGATGAATTAAAAAAAGAACAGTTAGAAAAAAAGGTGAAAGTTTATGACTTTAAACGCGCCTTACGATTTTCGAAAGATCAAATACGAAGCTTAACACGTATTCATGAGAATTTTGCGCGGTTATTGACTACTTTCTTTTCGGCGCAATTAAGAACATATGTCCAAATTTCAGTTACTTCTGCAGATCAAATTCCATATGAGGAATTTATACGGTCTATTCCGAAAATGACGATTTTAAACGTTTTTGAAGTACCTCCACTTGATGGAAGAATATTAATGGAAGTGAATCCTAATATTGCCTATGCCATGATGGATCGAATGATGGGCGGCAGGGGAACGAGTATTAATAAAGTCGAAAATTTAACCGAAATAGAATCAAAAATCATGTCCAATACATTTGAAAATGCATTTGACCACTTGCGAGAAGCATGGGAAGAATTGGTGGAAATCGAAGCGGCATTATCAGAATTTGAAGTGAATCCGCAATTTTTACAAATGGTTTCACCAAATGAAACAGTCGTTGTTATTTCATTAAATACTACAATCGGTGATATAAGTGGTATGATTAATTTATGTATACCACATGTAGTGTTAGAACCGATATTACCAAAGCTGTCAGGTCATTACTGGATGCAGACAGAAAAAAAAGAACCAGAGCCGGGAATAACCCGTCAGATAGAGAAAAACATTGAACAGTCTATTGTTCCAGTAGTAGCTGAACTAGGTACATCGGATATTTCTATTCAAGATTTTTTAATGTTAGATATTGGTGATGTGATTGAAATGAATCAATCGATCGATCAGCCCTTGCTAATTAAAGTTGGTGATATTCCTAAATTTATCGGTCAGCCTGGAAAAGTAAATAAAAAAGTTGCTGTCCAAATATTAGGGACTTTAGAAAGGGGGAATGAGGATGGTAAGTAAAGATATGCTTTCACAAGATGAAATTGATGCATTGTTAAGAGGTGATAATCCTTCTGAACCACAAGAAGAGTTAACGGTGGAAGATTATTTATCTTCTATCGAACAAGACGCATTAGGAGAAATTGGAAATATTTCATTTGGAAGTTCTGCAACAGCACTGTCGACTTTATTAAATCAGAAAGTGGACATCACGACACCAAATGTTGGGGTCGTGATTAGAGATAGGCTTCCTGATGAATTTCCAAATCCATACGTTGCAATTCGTGTCAATTACACAGAAGGGTTTTCCGGTATGAATTTATTAGTGATAAAACAATCGGATGCCAGCATCATTGCGGATTTAATGTTAGGTGGAGATGGGTCTAATGCTTCTGAAATGATGGATGAAATCCAACTTAGTGCTGTACAGGAAGCGATGAACCAAATGATGGGTTCTGCTGCTACCTCTATGTCCACTATTTTTAGCAAAAAGGTAGATATTTCACCGCCGTCCATTGATCTTCTTGATTTAATGCATGGAGAAGGAACAGATAGAATACCGAGTGACGATATCTTTGTAAAAGTATCCTTTAGATTAAAGATTGGAACCTTAATTGACAGTAAAATAATGCAATTATTGCAATTGCCATTTGCTAAGAGTTTAGTAGATGGATTAATAAATGCAAATAATAGTTCAGAAGAAGTGTTCAACACGCCTGAAGTAGACTATAATTCTGGTAATGAGCCAATAGTACCGAACCAGCAACCAATGATGGATGCTAATTATCGGGAAAGTAATCATAAAGATGAATCGAATCAACAGGCTCAACCGCAGCATTTTGGCTCAAATTCTTCTTTTGGCAGCCAACAAGCGAATGTGCAGCCAGCTGTATTTTCTAATTTTGAACCATTTACTCCAACAGAACCAGAAACAAAAAATTTAAATATGTTGTTGGATATTCCATTGCAAGTGACGGTTGAATTGGGTAGAACAAAACGTTCAGTGAAAGAAATTTTAGAGCTTTCATCAGGTTCTATTATTGAACTTGATAAACTCGCAGGAGAGCCAGTCGATATTCTTGTTAATAATCGACTTGTTGCCCAAGGAGAAGTGGTTGTTATTGACGAAAACTTCGGTGTAAGAGTAACCGATATTGTCAGTCAAAGCGATCGATTAAATAAGTTAAAATAATATCATTATATGGGGGTAGAGATTAATGGCACAAAAGATTTTAATAGTAGATGACGCAGCATTTATGAGAATGATGATTAAAGACATTTTATCAAAAAACGGCTATGAAGTAGTTGGAGAAGCAGCAGATGGGGCACAAGCAATCGAGAAATATAAGGAAAGTCAACCTGATTTAGTAACGATGGATATTACGATGCCTGAAATGGATGGCATCACAGCATTAAAAGAGATTAAAAAAATTAATCCAAACGCTAAGGTTATCATGTGTTCTGCGATGGGACAGCAAGCGATGGTTATTGATGCTATCCAAGCAGGGGCAAAGGATTTTATCGTAAAACCGTTTCAAGCAGATCGAGTATTAGAAGCCATCGGTAAAACATTAGGTTAATTTCATAAATTAGAGGGTGCCATTAGTGAATAAATTAAAGTTTTTTTTAACAAGTTCACTATTTATCATTGCTCTGCTAGGCTTGGGTCATCAAGCCTATGCAGAGCAACTTGATAACAGTGTTCATAGTATGTTCGAAAAGTCAAAAAATGATACAAAGAACAAGCCGGAGCAGCCTGACAAAAAAGAGGAAATAAACAAGGTATCAACCGGTGTAGGATTAACTTTTTTTGATTTTGTAAAAATGATTGTCGCTACGGTATTTGTTATTGCACTTATATATAGTATTTTGAAGTTTATTAATAAACGAAATCATGTGTATAAAAGTTCACAATTAATAGAGAATATAGGCGGTACAACGTTAGGAGCTAATCGATCGATTCAAATTGTAAAAATTGGGAAAAGGTTGTTAATTGTCGGAGTTGGAGAAAGTATACAATTAATTAAAGAGATTGAAGACGAATCCGAATATAAGGAAATAGTAGAATCGTATAATCGTAAAATGGATCAGTTAACACAGCCAAGCGATATTGTGACAAAGGTAATGCATGCTGTAAAAATGCAGCCTGCGAAAGAAAAAAAGCAGGATTCATTTGCCGTGCATTTAAAAAAGCAATTACAAGAAATATCAATAGGACGCAAAGAAATGTTAAAAGAAATAGATAAGAAAGGGCCAGAAAAAAATGAATGAGTTTATACAGTTTTTTAATAACAGTTCTCCTGAAAATGTTTCCACTTCGGTACAGCTGTTATTATTGTTGACCGTCCTTTCTTTAGCACCAAGCATCTTAATATTAATGACTTGTTTTACTAGAATTGTTATTGTTCTTTCCTTTGTCAGAACAGCGCTTGCAACACAACAAATGCCACCTAACCAAGTAATTATCGGATTATCCTTGTTTTTAACTTTTTTTATCATGGCACCTACCTTTCAAGAAGTGAATGAGAAAGCGTTGACTCCGTTATTTAATGAAAAAATAACGTTAGAACAAGCGTATGATCATGCAGCCATTCCATTTAAGGAGTTTATGAGCAAACATACAAGGCAAAAAGATTTGGAACTTTTTCTTAAATATTCAAATGCAGAAGAACCTAAGTCAGTTCAGGATATCCCTCTGACAACATTGATTCCTGCTTTTGCTATTAGTGAGTTAAAAACGGCGTTCCAAATCGGATTTATGATCTTTATCCCTTTTTTAGTAATAGACATGGTGGTAGCGAGTATTTTAATGTCAATGGGGATGATGATGCTTCCTCCCGTTATGATTTCTTTGCCATTTAAAATATTATTATTTGTCCTCGTTGATGGATGGTATTTAGTTGTTAAATCTTTATTAGAAAGCTTTTAAGTAGGTGAAAAAACATGTCTTCCGAAATGGTAATTTCAATAGCAGAAAACGGGATACTAACCGTTATGGTTGTTAGTGGACCATTACTAATCATTGCTTTAGTAGTCGGATTAGTGGTTAGTATTTTTCAGGCGACGACTCAAATCCAAGAACAAACGTTGGCATTTGTACCTAAAATAGTAGCCGTACTTTTAGGGCTGATTTTTTTTGGCTCATGGATGCTTAGTCATATGCTTTCCTATACAGCAAATATCTTTTCTAATCTAACAAGGTTTATTGGTTAATATAATGATTGAATTTTTACCAAAATTTCCGGCATATTTATTAATATTTGTACGTGTAACATCTTTTTTTCTTATGCTTCCTTTATTTTCTTATCGGACCATTCCTTCATCTCATAAAATAGGTTTAGGTTTTTTTCTTTCTATTATTATGTTTATTAATATGGATCCACCGTCCATTTCGATTGATGGTATATACTATTTGCTTATTATAAAGGAAGCGCTTATCGGTTTATTGATCGGATTTTTAGCGTATATGTTATTTTCCGCTGTCCAGACTGCTGGAGGATTAATTGATTTTCAAATGGGTTTTGCGATTGCTAATGTAATCGACCCGCAAACAGGTGCTCAAAGCCCTCTTACTGGTCAATATTTATATACGATCGCCTTATTTTTTTTATTATCTGTTAATGGTCATCATTTGTTGTTGGATGGCGTGTTTTACAGCTATCAATTTATACCCCTTAACCAGGTATGGATAGCATTTGGCGATGAAAATTTAATTGCTTTTATCATAAAATCATTCGCACTTATGTTTACCATCGCATTTCAGATGTCCATCCCTGTTGTAGCGAGTATTTTTTTAGTGGACATTGGATTAGGAATAGTTGCTAGAACAGTTCCACAATTAAATATATTTGTTGTTGGTGTACCGGTTAAAATCATTGCTGGATTGATTATTATGATGATTGTTATGGGTGTATTAATGGCTTCAGTTTCTAAGTTGTTTTCCACCATGCTGACAGTCATGAGGGAAATGATGAACATAATAGGTGGTTCGTAAGATGAAATATTTATCCTTAAACTTACAGTATTTTGCTGGAGAAAAAACAGAAAAAGCAACTCCGAAAAAAAGGCAGGACACACGAAAAAAAGGACAGGTTGCAAAAAGTCAGGATGTTAACACAGCTATTGTACTGCTTGTGGTGTTTGCAGTTCTTCATTTTACAGGCAGCTATATGCTCAAAGGATTTATTGCAATAATGAAGCATTCCTTTCAAGAGTTTATGTTATTGGATCTGACAGAGCAAAATTTACAGCATATTTTTTTGCAGATTTTGAAAGAAATAGCTTTCATAGTAAGCCCGATATTAATAGCGGCCATCGTGGCAGGTTTAATTGCCAATTATATGCAAGTCGGTGTGTTATTTTCAACAGAAGCGATTCAGTTTAAATTAGAAAAAATTAATCCAATATCTGGATTTAAGCGTATTTTTTCCTTACGTTCTATTATAGAGCTGTTAAAATCTATACTTAAGATAAGCGTTATTGGAGTTGTAACCTTTTCTATTTTATGGTTACAGTTTAGTGAGCTGTTGGTCTTATCATATAAATCTGTCTATACTTCCTTAATAACATTAGCTCAACTAACGATTCAAATGGGTCTATATGGATCTGGTGCATTGTTATTATTATCGTTGCTTGATTATTTATACCAGCGATATGATTTTGAAAAAAATATTAAAATGTCAAAACAAGATATTAAAGATGAGCACAAAAATATTGAGGGGGACCCTCTCATTAAATCCAAAATCAAGCAGCGGCAAAGAGAAATGGCTATGCGTCGAATGATGCAGGATGTTCCAAATGCAGATGTTGTGATTACCAATCCTACACATTATGCTATCGCATTAAAATATGAAGAAGATAAATACGATGCTCCCTATGTAGTAGCAAAAGGGATTGACTTTGTCGCTCAAAAAATAAAATTTATAGCAAAAGAAAATGATGTAGTGATGGTTGAAAATCGACCGCTTGCAAGAGCTTTATATAGTGAAATAGAGGTAGGCGATGTAGTGCCCGAAGAATTTTTTAAAGCTGTGGCTGAAATTCTTGCTTTTGTCTATCGGACAAGAAACGAAAAGTTACATTAAATCATGATTTTTGTTGTTATTTGTTTGAGATGAGAAGTAGATAGTATTAACAAAAAATTTGATTTAAATGTTTTGATTTAGTAAGGAGCGAAACATATGTCTGGTAGAGATCTTACCGTATTATTTAGTGTAATTTTAATTATTGCCATGCTGATTATTCCTTTTCCAACATGGATGTTAAGCTTTTTCATATTAATAAATATTACCTTGGCATTATTAATCCTTTTATTAACAATGAGTATGCGTGAGCCATTAGAATTTTCTATTTTTCCATCCATATTATTATTAATGACCTTATTTCGCCTAGGTTTAAATGTATCTACTACTAGATCGATTTTATCGACTGGCGACGCAGGTGGCGTTGTCCACACTTTTGGGACATTTGTGGTTGGTGGAAATATTGTAGTAGGTTTAGTCGTCTTTTTTATTTTAGTAATTATTCAATTTATTGTTATTACAAAAGGATCAGAGCGTGTATCCGAAGTTGCAGCAAGGTTTACATTAGATGCAATGCCTGGAAAGCAGATGAGTATTGATGCAGATTTAAACGCTGGAATCATTTCAGAACACGAAGCGAAAGCCCGCCGTGAAAAAGTAAGCAGAGAAGCTGATTTCTACGGTTCAATGGACGGAGCAAGCAAGTTTGTAAAGGGCGATGCGATTGCTGGAATTATTATTGTATTAATTAATTTAATTTTCGGTATCATTATTGGCATGACTCAGTTAGGTATGTCCATTGGCGATGCAGCAAATAATTTTTCGTTGATGTCCGTCGGGGATGGTATTGTCAGTCAAATACCAGCTCTTCTTATATCTACTGCAACTGGTATTATCGTAACAAGGGCAGCATCCGATGGAAATTTAGGGGCAGATATAACAAAGCAGCTATTAGCCTATCCAAAAATGCTGTATATTGCAGCAGGGACGATTTTTCTTTTAGGTTTAGTTACACCAATTGATGATATATTAACGATTCCGATTGCCGGCCTCCTTGTTTTTGGTGGATTTACTTTATCGAAAGTACCAAAACAAGATATGGAGCAAATGAAAGATATGGAAGAAGAATTACAAACGGATGAATTAAAAAGTCCTGAAAGTGTTGTTACGCTTTTAAATGTAGATCCTATCGAATTTGAATTTGGATACGGATTAATTCCACTTGCTGATGCTAACCAAGGTGGAGATTTATTAGATCGTGTTGTAATGATTAGAAGACAGTTGGCAATAGAATTAGGCCTCGTTATTCCAGTTGTAAGAATAAGGGACAATATTCAACTTCAACCAAATGAATATCGCTTGAAAATGAAAGGAAATGAAATGGCAAGAGGCGAGTTGCTGTTGGATCATTATTTAGCGATGAGTCCTGGAATGGAAGATGATTCTATTGAAGGAATAGATACAGTAGAGCCGTCTTTTGGGTTGCCAGCTAAATGGATTACGGAAAATACAAAAGAACAAGCAGAAATCTTTGGTTATACGGTCGTGGATCCTCCATCCGTTGTTTCGACTCATATTACTGAAGTGATAAAAGCAAATGCACATGAATTATTAGGAAGACAAGAAACAAAACAATTAGTCGATCATTTAAAAGAAACGTATCCTATTTTAGTAGAAGAAGTTACACCAAATCCTTTATCTATTGGAGATATTCAAAAAGTATTAGCAAAATTATTAAAAGAAAATATTTCGATTCGCAACTTGCCGATTATTTTTGAAACTTTAGCCGATTTCGGAAAAGTATCAAGTGATACGGATTTGTTGGCAGAGTATGTTAGGCAGGCATTAGCCCGTCAAATAACAAATCAGTACTCGGTAAATGGTGAGTCGTTAAAAGTGGTTACGTTATCAGGAAAAGTGGAGAAATTGATTGCAGATAATATTCAACAAACTGAGCATGGAAATTATTTAACGATTGACCCAAGCATGTCTCAATTAGTATTAGAAAGTGTAGCGTCCCAAGTAGAACAGTTATCGATAATGGAACAAATACCAATTGTATTATGCTCCCCAGCTGTGAGAATGTACGTTAGACAATTAACAGAGCGTTACTTCCCGCAAGTTCCTATATTATCGTATAACGAATTAGAAGCAAATGTTGAAGTACAAAGTGTAGGGGTGGTGAATATTGATTGAAAATAAAAAAATATACAGCGCAAAGCATGCCTGAAGCCATGAAAAAAGTTCGTGCTGAATTAGGAAACGATGCAATTATCTTACATTCGAAAGTAATTCATACAGGTGGATTTTTAGGTTTCTTCAAAAAAAGAAATATCGAAGTACTTGCGGCAATTGATCCTGGAGCGAATGTAGAAACAATACCTGTTAAAAAGAAAAAAATAAACATACTCCCACAAAAATTAGATGAAAATGCTGGGAAAGAAAAAAACTTGCTTTCTGCTGATGCGGATTTTTCAACAAACGAAGTAGTAAAGCAGCTAGAACAGTTAAATGATGCCGTTCAAGAAATCAGACAAAAAGATACAATCAGTCAAGTGGCCTTGCCGTTACCTGTGCAAACAGTAATTACATGTTTTGAAAAACAACATGTGGATCAACAGCTTCAAACAAAGATAACAAAAAAGATTGTAGAAAGATGGTATTTAGAAGGTGCGGACAAATCCATTCATGATGTAAAAAGCTGGGCAGAAGAGTATTTATATAATGAAATTTCTCCAAATTTATTTGGAGAATTATCTTTATCCAAAAAATTTATTAATGTGGTTGGTCCTACAGGAGTAGGGAAGACAACAACATTAGCTAAAATGGCTGCAAATTTTATGTTAAAGCATCAAAAAAAAATTGGATTTATTACGACAGATACTTACCGGATTGCAGCCATTGAACAATTAAAAACATATGCCAATATTTTAAATGTTCCATTAGAAGTTTGCTATAGCTTAGAGGATTTTGAATTGGCAGCCAAAAAACTAGAATCATGTGATGTAATTTTAATTGATACAGCCGGAAGGAATTTTCGGAATCAACAATACGTTGAAGATTTAAAAAAAGTGGTCGATTATAAGAGAGAGATGGAAACATTGTTAGTATTGTCTTTAACAGCTAAACAAGAGGATATGGAAGATATATATCAACAATTTTCAACGATTGATATTGATCATTTTATCTTCACTAAAATGGATGAAACATCCTCATATGGCAGTATGATTAATTTGATTGTTAAATATCAAAAGGGGGTTGCCTATTTAACAACAGGTCAAAATGTTCCTGATGACATGCTTTTAGCTAACCCAAAGGATATTGTAAAAAGAATAATTGGGGTTGATTAACAATGACAGATCAAGCTGCAATTTTACGAGAAAGAATTCAAAATTTTCATCGGGCTAATCATCAAAAAACTCTTGCTGTAGTAAGTGGTAAGGGAGGAGTTGGTAAATCAAATGTTTCTGTTAATTTTTCCCTGTCATTGATAAAAAAAGGATATTCGGTATTGTTAATTGATATGGATATAGGCATGGGGAATATTGATATTTTAATGGGAACACAATCAAATTTTACGATTGTGGATTATTTTGAAAATAAAGTATCTTTTTCTGAAATGATAATGGTAGGACCAAAAGGAATTCATTATATAGCAGGTGGATCAGGTTTATCAAATTTTGTCCAAATGGGACAGCAGAAGATGGATCGCTTTTTTTACGATTTTACTAGTTTTCTTAATCAATATGATTATGTCCTATTTGATATGGGCGCAGGCATCAACAATGATTCTTTATCTTTTATCCTATCTGTAGATGAAGTAATTGTGGTTACTACACCGGAACCAACATCCATTACAGACGCATATGCAGCAATGAAGTTTATCCATATTCATAATCAGGATCTTCCTTTTTATTTAGTTGTAAATCGTACAATCACTTCGCTTGATGGAAGAGAAACATTTCAAAAGCTAAAAAACGTTTTAAAACAATTTTTAGGAAAAGATGTAATAAGTTTAGGAATAATTCCCGATGACCACCAAGTTATGCAAGCAGTTAGAAAACAAATCCCCTTTATTATTTTTAATGAAAAATCAACAGCTGCTAAAGCTTTGTTCGAATTAACCGATAGATATTGTAAACAACAGTTTTCAGAACCTGCACAAAAAAATAAAACACATTTTGTGACAAAATTAAAGAGGTTTCTGTTTGAAAGGTAGTGCGTTTACATGGAGAAAATAAAAGTTTTAATAGTGGATGATTCTGCATTTATGCGTAAACTTATTGCTGATTTTCTCTCTGAGGATTCTCGTATTACAGTTGTTGGCACAGCAAGAAATGGCGAAGATGGTATACAAAAAATGAAAGAATTGCAACCTGATGTTGTCACATTGGATGTAGAAATGCCAGTGCTTGATGGATTGAGTGCATTGAAGCGGATTATGGAAGAAAATCCAGTTCCTGTTATTATGTTATCGAGTACAACAAAAGAAGGAGCAGATGATACAGTCCGTGCCATACAAATGGGGGCAATTGATTTTATTGGTAAGCCCTCTGGATCAATATCACTAGATTTATATAAAGTAAAACAAGAATTAGTAGAAAAAGTAGTCTCCGCAAGTAGTGTAAAGCTTAAAACGTTATTAAACATATCTGCAAACGGAAAAAGTACTATTATTCCGCAAACTGAATATAGTAAAATAGAACTAAGTAAAGAACATAAGATGAATCAAAAGTCTATTTTGCCTAACCATTTGAATAAAAAAGAAGAAAAACTTCTGTTAATAGGTACATCCACTGGTGGGCCCAAAGCACTTCAGCATGTTTTGACAAAACTGCCAAAGGATATTAATGCAGCGATTTTAATTGTACAGCATATGCCGCCGAATTTTACAAAATCGCTTGCAAATCGATTAGACTCTTTATGCACTATAACGGTTAAAGAAGCAGAAAATGGAGAACTAATTCAAAAGGGTGTTGCTTATATTGCTCCAGGAGGATTTCATTTAAAAGTCAAAATAATTGGAGGGAAGATTGCCATTCATTTAGATCAATCTGAACCAGTTAATGGTCATCGTCCATCCGTCGATGTATTGTTTCACTCTGTCAGTTTAATACATCATTACCCAAAAATAGCGGTAATTATGACTGGAATGGGTTCAGATGGTAAAAATGGATTATTGGCATTAGTAAACGCTGGTGAAATTACAGCAATTGCTGAATCAGAAGAAACTTCGATTGTTTTTGGAATGCCAAAAGCAGCCATTGCAACAACCTGTATTAATGAAGTTCAAAATGTAGAAAACATTGCAAAAACGATAATGAAATATGTATAACGCCAAGGGGTGTGAAGCAATTGGAAATGAATCAATATTTAGAGGTTTTTATAGAGGAAAGCAAAGAACATTTACAGGCTTGTAATGAACATTTACTAGAATTAGAAAAAAATCCGGGAAATATTCAAATTGTCAATGAAATATTTCGTTCTGCACATACGTTAAAAGGGATGTCTGCGACAATGGGATATGAAGACTTAGCAAGTCTAACCCATGAAATGGAAAATGTTCTGGATGCTATACGAAATCAAAAGATCACTTTTTCGCCTGAAATATTAGATGTTATCTTCTTAGCAGTTGATGATTTAGAAGCAATGGTAGAATCTATTGCCAGTGGTGGGGATGGCAAAAAGAATGTGGAAGCAGTTGTAACAAAATTAATTGCAATTGAAAAGAACGGGATGATTGAAACCCAAAATGTGGTGAAGGAAGAAGTTGCTGTTGCTGTTGCAGAAAAAAAACAACCGACTTCAAACTATGATGAATTTGAATTAACCATTTTACAACAATCTTCTGAACAAGGGTTTTATACATATGAAATCAATATCCGTTTAAAACAGGACTGTGTGCTGAAGGCAGCAAGAGTATATATGATTTTTGGAGTACTTGAGACTTTAGGTGAAGTCATTAAGTCCAATCCTCCTGTAGAAGAATTAGAAGAAGAAAAATTTGACTATCACTTTATCGTTACCTTTATTTCTAAAGAAGAGGAAAACATCATAAAAACAAAAATTATGAATGTATCGGAAGTAGAAGAGGTGGAAGTATCAGCTTTTTCTACCTATGAACTTGCGGCACCTGAAACAAAAGGCATTCAAGAAGAAAAGGCGTCTAAAGATAAAGAGGAAATCGATGCAATTGTAAATCAAGCAGAGCCAGAAAAAGAAGAAGTAAAGCAAGGAACAGGAACAGTTGCGAAACAAACTAGTAAAACAATTCGTGTAAATATTGAACGATTAGATATTTTAATGAATCTTTTTGAAGAATTAGTGATTGATAGAGGTAGATTAGAACAAATTTCTCAAGATTTGAATGACCAAGAACTACATGAAACAGTAGAAAGAATGTCTAGAGTAACAGGTGATTTGCAAAACATTATTCTAAATATGAGAATGGTTCCGGTAGAAACTGTTTTTAATCGTTTTCCACGTATGGTTCGTCAACTAGCAAGAGACTTAAACAAAAAAATAAACTTGGAAATAATTGGTGCAGAAACAGAATTGGATCGTTCCGTCATTGACGAAATTGGTGATCCCCTTGTTCATTTAATTAGAAACGCAATCGATCATGGGGTTGAAACACCAGAAGAACGAAGAGCGAATAATAAAAGAGAAGAAGGAACCGTTGTATTAAGAGCATACCATAGCGGTAACCATGTTTTTATTGAGCTTGAGGATGATGGAGCAGGCATTAATAAAAAGAAAGTGTTAGAGAGAGCGTTAAATAAAGGGTTGATTACGCAAGAGACAGCAAGTATTTTAACAGACTCGCAAATTGCAGAACTGATTTTAGCATCAGGTTTTTCAACAGCTGATAAAATATCTGATATCTCTGGTCGAGGGGTTGGATTAGACGTTGTCAAGAGCACAATAGAATCCCTCGGAGGAAGCATTACAATAGAATCTCAAGAAGGAAAAGGTTCATTGTTTTCTATACAATTGCCGCTAACTCTTTCTATTATTTCTGTCATGTTAGTAGAAATACAAGAGGAAAAATATGCAATTCCGTTATCTTCTATTATCGAAACAGCTATTGTTCATAAAAAAGATGTTCTGCAGGCACATAATCAAACGGTTATTGATTTTCGTGGAAAAGTAGTGCCTCTATTATTTTTAAAGGAAATATTTGAAGTTCCTTTAACAAGAGACGAAGATGAGTTTTATTCAGTCATCATTGTTCGAAAAGGAGATAAGCTAGCAGGATTGGTTGTTGATTCGTTTATTGGGCAGCAGGAGATTGTCTTAAAATCACTTGGTGGCTATCTATCCAATGCCTTTGCTATCTCAGGTGCTACTATATTAGGTGACGGGCAAGTTGCTTTAATTGTCGACTGTAATGCACTGATTAAATAGAAAAGCGGAAGCGCCTTGTACAGCCCCGAAGAAAAATGTTCTCTTGGCTCAAAAAGTGCTTTTTACTTTTAGAGCCAAGAGGCTATCTTTCACAGGGGCTAGGCGCTGGAGCTAGAAATAGAAAAGCGGAAGCGCCTTGTACAGCCCCGAAGAAAAATGTTCTCTTGTATTAAAAAGTGCTTTTACTTTTGGCTGTTTTCCTATAGATTGTTGCTTTTAAACGCGCAGCCTGAATACACTTCGTTTTCCGTGGGCGAGCGTCGAGCCTCCTCGTCACATACGCTCCTGTGGGGTCCGTCTTTCTCGCATTCCCACAGGAGTCTACGTGTATTCAGTCTGCTGAGTACTTCTTCTTCCATTTTATTACGTGAAAAACAACAAACTTTGAGAAAACAGCTTTACTTTTAGAGACAAGAGGCTATCTTTCACAGGGGCTAGGTGCTGGTTGACTAAGTACCCATGTCCTGTGACAAAGTCGATTGGCACGCATCCTTCGAGCCTGTAGCATTACCTGCATATAAGTACATCCTGTGCAATGGAGCTAGACAGTTAACTAACTTGATAGAGAGGAATGAAGGAGAATGGTAGAATCTGTTTCAACGGAAGTGAAATTAATTATTTTTGAATTAAAAGGAAAAGAATATGCAATCCCAGTAAATCAAGTGCGCTCGATTGAAAAAATTATGCATATTACCCGAATTCCTAATATAGCTCCTTTTGTTAAAGGCGTTATCAATCTTCGCGGTGTTGTAACACCACTGATTGATTTAAGAAAACGGTTTGATTTAGAGGAAAAAGAATATACTGAGCGTACGCGTATTATTATTATTGCGTTAGCTGATATAGAGGTTGGAGTTATTGTAGACAATGCAAATGATGTAGTCGATGTAGATACCGCAACATTTGAACCAGCACCAGAAGTGGTGGGCGGAACAGAAGTGGACTATATTAGCGGTGTCGTAAAGTTAGACAAAAGGCTGCTTATACTTGTGAATTTAGAAAAAGTTTTTGATCGAGAAGAATTAAAAAAATATACAAGAAGTGAAGGATAAATAATGGCATTTACGGATAAAATTGGTTCATTACACTTGGACGTTTTAAGGGAAATAGGGAATATTGGTGCAGGAAACGCTGCAACTTCCCTTTCAAAATTATTAAATAAAAAAATTGATATGAAGGTACCGAATGTTCGTATTGTTTCGTTTGATGAAATGATGGATATGGCAGGTGGAGCAGAAAATATCGTAGCAGGGGTTTTTTTAAGAATTGAAGGGGATGCACCTGGAAGCATGTTTTTTATGCTTCCGATTGAACAAGCAACCAGCTTTATTAAAGATTTAATTGGGGATGCTTCTTTACAGCTAGATAAGCCACCTTATGATGAATTAGCTTTATCTGCACTTCAGGAGCTTGGTAATATTCTATCAGGCTCCTATTTATCCTCATTATCCGATTTTACTAATTTATCTTTGTATCCGTCTGTACCATCGCTTGCAATTGATATGGTAGGTGCAATTATCAGTTATGGTTTGATAGAGTTATCTCAAGTCAGTGATTATGCGATTGTTATTAATACTGCCTTAAATGAAGAAGAAGATTCTTTATCTAAAAGTGTCAAAGGTCATTTTTTCTTGCTGCCAGATCCGGAATCGTTTACTATTTTGTTTGGAGCATTGGGAGTGACAGTAGATGATTGAACAAGAAACAGTTGTTAAAGTTGGCATAGCTGACATGAATACTGTACGCATTCCGCAAATGATACGAACATCAGGTTTAGGATCTTGTGTTGGGGTTGTTTTATATGATCAATTCAAAGGGATCGCAGGGTTGGCCCATATTATGCTTCCTGATTCTTCTTTATCAAAATCGCAGCCGTTAAATTTGGCGAAATTTGCTGACACGGCGATTATTGCCTTGGTTAAAAATTTAGAATTGTTGGGTGCAAAAAAGGCTTCATTAAAGGCGAAAATTGCTGGCGGGGCCCAAATGTTTCAGTTTTCAGGTTCAAGTGATATTATGAGAATTGGACCAAGAAATGTTGAGGCAGTAAAAAAAGAATTGCAAATCTTAAATATTCAGATTTGTGGAGAAGATGTTGGTGGCAATAGTGGAAGAACAATTGAATTTAATCCAGAAACTACCGAATTAACGATTCGGACAGTGAATAAAGGTACACAGATTATATAAAAAATGAATAAAATAGAAAATAACAAAGGATGTTCCAAACTAAAAATTGTAGTTCTATCGCCTATTTTTTGCATCTTACTTATTTAAGGCATTAAGGAAGTGATGGAGCTCCAAATAATGGAAACATCTTTTTTATATGGGTTTTTTGTCCTATTTTTCAAAAAAATCATGATGAATAAAGTCTAATTTCTAATCTTTTGATAAAATTTAAACAAGTATATAAATGTTTTGTACAAAGATTAGTTTGGAATATAAATAGAAGCGGAAAAATACTTCTTCATCTTTTAAAATGGAAAAGCTAAATCGTTCAAATGAAATGTAGTTTTTAGGAGGAAAAATCATGGTAAATGATTCAACAACAGAGGACAAAAATGCATGGGGTATGTGGATTGCTTCACGTGATAAAAATGCTGGCAATCGATTAATAAAAAAATATATACCATTAGTAAGTTTTCATGTACAAAGAATATCTGTTGGACTCCCAAAAAGTGTTTCAAGAGAAGAATTATATAGTTTAGGTTTGATAGGATTGTATGATGCATTAGAAAGATTTGATCCGAAAAGAGATTTGAAATTTGATACATATGCATCTTTTCGAATAAGAGGAAGTATTATCGATGGTTTAAGAAAAGAAGATTGGCTATCAAGAGGCACTAGAGAGAAGTCTAAAAAAATAGAAGCAGCAATCGAACGGCTTGAACAACAAAAAATGAGAAATGTAACGGTTCAGGAAATAGCTCATGAATTAGCGCTTACTCCAGAAGAAGTCTATTCAACGATGAACGAACATTTTTTTGCTAATGTGCTTTCTATTGATGAACAACTAAATGACCAAGAGGATAAAGAAGGACCTTCCTTCGTTATTCGAGACGATAAAACGATCATTCCGGAAGAGAAACTATTGAAGGATGAATTGATTCAAGAAATGGCAAGTATGATTTCATTATTAAATGATAAAGAGCAGCTAGTTATCAGCTTATTTTACAAAGAAGAATTGACATTAACGGAAATAGGACAAGTAATGAACTTATCGACATCAAGAATTTCTCAAATACATTCAAAGGCAATTTTTAAATTAAGACAATCATTAGAAAAGGTAATGTAATTGGAATGGATGTACGTGATGATCGATTACAGTGGATTGAGGGATAGTTTTGATTACATTTTTATTAATTTTAAGTTTTATATTTAATATTTTGGCTTTTTTATTCATTGCACTTCTGTATGTAAGACAAAATCGATTTGTTATGCTTGAAAAACAACAAAAACAGTCCGTGGAAGAAGTAGAAAATATTATTGCTGCTTTTATTGTAGAAATGAAAGAAGAAAACGAGCTGTTTCTTCAAAAGATAGTAACGGTAGAAAAAAATAGACAAGAAGCACCGAAAAAAGAAGAGGAAGAAATAGAAGAGCTTCATGCAGATTTTTTAGAAAAAGAGAATGCTGTAAAAAAAATACGTTTATCAAAAAAACAAGCAGCAAATGTTTATCAAAAAACAGTTGATATGCAGCAGGCAGAAAAAGAGAATGCAGACGAATTATTAGAGTTAATTTTACCTTTAGAAAAGGAAGAAACAAAAGAAAAATCATTTTTTGAAAAGGTAATAGATCTAAAGGACCAAGGGAAAAAAACGGATGAAATTGCAAAAATATTAAATAAAGGGAAAACTGAAATAGAATTATTATTGAAATTTAGACAAAAAGATGAAGAATAACTTGATTGTCTACTATACATATGCTATATTAACAAATGGTGTTAATACACACGCTTTTGGATTTAATCAATGGTGCTGTATCAATACAGTTTTGATTAAAAATGAAAAAAGCGGAGGAAATCAAAACCATTAGGAGGAACAAACATGTCAGTTATTTCAATGAAACAATTACTTGAGGCTGGTGTACATTTTGGTCACCAAACTCGCCGTTGGAACCCAAAAATGAAAAAATTCATTTTTACAGAGCGTAACGGCATTTACATCATCGACCTTCAAAAAACAGTTAAAAAGGTTGAGGAAGCTTATAACTATGTAAAAGAAGTTGCTGGTAACGGCGGAACTATTCTTTTCGTAGGAACAAAAAAGCAAGCACAAGATTCAGTTAAAGAAGAAGCAATCCGTTCTGGTCAATACTTTGTAAACCAACGTTGGTTAGGTGGAACTTTAACAAACTTTGAAACAATTCAAAAACGTATCGCACGTTTAAAAGACATTGAAAGAATGTCTGAAGACGGTACTTTTGAAGTACTTCCGAAAAAAGAAGTAGTTCAATTGAAAAAAGAGCTTGAGCGTTTAGAAAAGTTCTTAGGCGGAATTAAAGATATGAAAAAAATTCCAGATTGCTTATTTATTGTTGACCCACGCAAAGAGCGCATTGCTGTTGCGGAAGCTCATAAATTAAATATTCCGATTGTTGGTATTGTTGATACAAACTGTGATCCAGACGAAATTGATGTTGTTATTCCTGCGAATGATGACGCAATCCGTGCTGTAAAATTATTAACTGCAAAAATGGCAGATGCTATTTTAGAAGCTAAACAAGGTGAAGAAGTAACAACTGCTTAATAGAAATACAAGTAGTTTTATGAAAAGAAAACCTAGTGTAAACTAGGCACCAAGTTTAGGGACTTGTAAAAAAGGTGATAAAGGGCATCCCTCTTATCACCTTTTTTTAAAGAATAGTGCTTAAAAGTGTGAGTTCAAAAAGGTAACAAATTAGAAGTAAGCCAACGAAGAGATTAGAGGCTTTAATTTGGTGACTTTTTGAATATCCTCTAAATTAAAAATAATTGGTTAAAAAAATAGTACATAATCATACAAGGAGGCTAACTACTATGGCTGTTACAGCTCAAATGGTTAAAGAACTACGTGAAAAAACTGGTGCTGGAATGATGGATTGCAAAAAGGCACTAACAGAAACTAATGGTGATATCGATAAAGCGATTGACTTTTTACGTGAAAAAGGAATTGCAAGCGCAGCTAAAAAAGCTGACCGCGTTGCTGCTGAAGGTTCTACTTATATCTCTGTAGAAGGAAACGAAGCAATTATTCTTGAAGTGAACTCTGAAACAGATTTCGTTGCGAAAAACGAAGGATTCCAAGTTTTAGTAAAAGAACTTGCTGCGCACTTACTACAAAACAAACCAGCATCTGTGGAAGAAGCACTTACACAAAACTTCACTGAAGGTACAACTGTTGAAGCACATATCAATGCTGCAATTGCTAAAATTGGAGAAAAATTATCTCTTCGTCGTTTTGAAATCAAAACAAAAACAGATAATGATGCATTTGGTGCATACCTTCATATGGGTGGACGCATTGGTGTGTTAACTGTTCTTGAAGGAACAACTGAAGAAGCTCCTGCAAAAGATGTTGCTATGCATATCGCTGCATTAAACCCAAAATACGTTTCTCGTGATCAAGTTTCTGCAGAAGAAGTGGCACATGAGAAAGAAGTATTAACGCAGCAAGCATTAAATGAAGGAAAACCAGAAAAAATCGTTGCTAAAATGGTAGAAGGCCGTTTAAGTAAATATTTTGAAGATGTTTGTGTACTTGATCAAACTTTCGTTAAAAACCCTGATCAAAAAGTACGTCAATTCGTTGAATCAAAAGGTGCAACTTTACGTGAATTCGTTCGTTATGAAGTAGGAGAAGGAATTGAAAAACGTGAAGATAACTTCGCAGAAGAAGTAATGAACCAAGTAAACAAAAAGTAAGTAACATTTTTTATAAAAGCTTTCTATAGGGAACACAATTGTGTTCCCTATTTTTAAAGAGGGAGTATCACATTTTTCAACATAGATGAGTGTCTAGCTCCGACGCCTAGCCTCTGTGAAAAATAACCTCTTGGCTCTAAAAATAAAAAGCACTTTTTGAGCCAAGAGAACACTTTTCTTCAGGGCTTACAAGGCGCCTGCGCTTTTCGCTTTCAAGATATTTTAAATCAGGCGGAGGTTTCCATGAGTAATCCAAAATATAAACGTGTTGTTCTTAAATTAAGTGGGGAAGCATTAGCAGGGGAGGCTGGATTCGGAATTAATCCAGCTGTAATAAAAAATGTAGCTAAACAAGTGAAAGAAGTTGCTGAGCTAGGTGTAGAAGCTGCTGTTGTTGTCGGTGGTGGCAATATTTGGCGTGGTAAAATCGGAGAAGAAATGGGAATGGACCGTGCTAATGCCGATTACATGGGAATGCTTGCGACAGTAATGAACTCTTTAGCACTTCAAGATAGCTTAGAACAACTAGGAATTGAAACACGTGTACAAACTTCTATTGAAATGAGACAAGTTGCAGAACCTTATATCAGAAGACGTGCAATTCGCCATTTAGAGAAAAAGCGTGTTGTGATTTTTGCAGCTGGAACAGGAAATCCTTATTTCTCTACTGATACTACAGCTGCACTTCGCGCTGCGGAAATTGAAGCAGAAGTTATTTTAATGGCGAAAAACAATGTAGATGGAGTATACTCTGCTGATCCAAGAATAGATAAAACAGCGGTGAAATTTGATCAATTAACTTATTTTGATGTAATTAAAGATGGACTCGCGGTAATGGATTCAACGGCTTCCTCATTATGTATGGATAATGATATCCCATTAATTGTATTTTCTATTATGGAAAATGGTAATATTAAAAAAGCGGTAATGGGTGAAACAATCGGAACTTTAGTAAGGGGGAAAAAATAATGGCGACACAAGTTATTTCTCAAACAAAAGAAAAAATGAATAAGGCAATTCAAAGCTATTCTCGTGAATTAGCAAGCATTCGTGCAGGACGCGCTAACGCTTCACTTTTAGACAGAATTTCAGTTGACTATTACGGAGCACCAACTCCTGTCAATCAATTGGCTGGTATTAGTGTACCAGAAGCAAGACTTCTTGTTATTCAACCATATGATAAATCGGTATTAGGCGAAATCGAAAAAGCGATTTTAAAATCAGATATTGGTTTAAACCCGTCCAACGATGGAAGTGTGATCCGATTATCTATTCCAATGTTAACAGAGGAACGCCGTAAAGAATTAGTGAAAAATGTAAAAAAAGAATCAGAAGAAGCAAAAGTAGCAATCCGTAACATTCGCCGTGATGGTAATGATGATTTGAAAAAATTAGAAAAAAATGGAGAAATTACGGAGGATGCTCTTCGTGGCTATAATGATGATATTCAAAAATTAACGGATGAATTTATCAGCAAAGTAGATGCTCTTACAAAAGAAAAAGAAAAAGAAATATTAGAAGTGTAAGATGTGTTAACCTTTTCATTTTGTTTGAAAGCGATTGACGGATCACCACACGAATCTTTGTGAGGAGCTTAAGTTATTTGATGGTAATGAGCACCTGAGGAAGGAGAAACATTTTTTGACAGCCAAAACTGCTGGTTATGGCATTTGTAAATGTAGGCTGACGGAAAATGGATATCTTTTAGGTGTGCAGCCTTTGGTGTTTCCTTTTGGAGAAAAGGTTCCAAAAAAGTGAGTGTTTGTCAATCGTCTAAACCCTCTAATTTTAGGGGGTTTTTTAGCTATTATGATGTAAAAATAAACTGATAGTTGCTTAAGCGATTCCGTTTCCTTTAAGATAGAAAGGGAAACTTCTATTTTAGTGTGTGTTCAAAAAGGTAATAAAATAGAAGCAGGTCAACAAAGAGATTCGAACCTTTCATTTGGTGACTTTTTGAACATCCGCTTTTAGAGGAGAAATATGCAATAGCAAATAAAAGCAAGAAAAAGAGAGGATTTACTTTGGAGGAGCTATTTTATGTGGAATAAGCTAACGTTTTGGAAGAAGAGAGTTGTTTCTTCTAATCTCCAAGAACGGATTACTTTCCTGAAGCAACAAACGATGCCAGAACATGTTGCTATTATTATGGATGGAAATGGCCGTTGGGCAAAAAAAAGAAAACTGCCAAGAGTGGCTGGTCACCATGAAGGAATGAAATGTGTAAAAAGAATAACAAAATTGGCGGATGAATTAGGAATAAAGGTATTAACCCTTTATGCTTTTTCAACGGAAAACTGGAAAAGACCAAAAAAAGAAGTCGATTATATTATGTCATTGCCTGAACAATTTCTCGGTACGTTTCTGCCTGAGTTAATAGAAAAAAATGTTCGTGTAACATCGATAGGCTACACCGAACAATTACCCCAGCATACGCTGAAAGCTTTAGAAAATGCGGTGGAAAAGACGAAAAACAATACAGGGCTTATTTTAAACTTCGCCTTGAATTATGGAAGCAGATTAGAAATTGTTGAAGCGGTGAAAAATATAGTAAACGATTGTCAAGAAAAGAAGATAGATGGAAAAGAGATAACACCAGAGTTGTTTTCATCCTATTTAATGACATCAGATCTATCTGATCCTGATTTACTTATCCGTACTAGCGGGGAAATTAGAATCAGTAACTTTATGATGTGGCAGCTTGCGTATGCTGAATTATGGTTTACAGATGTATTGTGGCCTGATTTTAGTGAAGAACATTTAGTTGAAGCTATTGAAGTATTCCAAAACAGACAAAGACGTTTTGGAGGAGTCTAATAAGGGTTGTGAATGTAATATGAAACAGAGAATTATAACAGCGATAATAGCAGCAGGCTTATTTCTTCCTTTTGTTTTTATTGGTGGATTGCCGTTAGTGCTGTTTACATTCTTAATGTCAGCAGTTGGTTTGTTTGAATTATTAAGAATGCGAAAGATCCGCCTTTTCTCCTTTCCAGGATTACTTTCTTTATTAGTAGTTTGGATCTTTATTTTACCAAAAGAGTATCATCGTTTCTTGGAGGACATTTTTTTATCTAAAACGGAGATTGGATTATTTACGGTACTTCTTTATTTAACATATGTGGTTGCTTCTAAAAATCAATTTTCAATTGATGATGCTGCCTATTCTATTTTATCTGTACTTTATATGGGCGTAGGTTTACACTTTTTTGTGGAAGTGCGAGAGGCAGACTTATGGATTCTCTTTTATTCACTATTTATGATATGGGCAACAGATTCAGGCGCCTATTTTATAGGACGAGCATTTGGAAGAAGGAAATTATGGCCAGAAATCAGTCCCAACAAAACGGTTGAAGGTGCAATTGGAGGAATCGTTTGCGCCGTTGTCGTTTCTGTTCTATTTAGTGCTTTTGGTTACATAGAATGGTATATAATAGCGTTTATAACGATTATCTTATCTGCTTTTGGACAAATTGGAGATTTAGTGGAGTCTGCATTAAAAAGACATTATGAAGTCAAAGATTCAGGGAAGCTATTGCCTGGACATGGTGGAATATTAGATCGTTTTGATAGTTTATTATTTGTTTGGCCATTACTATTTTTTATCTTTGATGCTTTCTCATTGATTTAACTATTTCTTCTTTAAATAGTAAACAAGAATAATCACATTTTTTAGAAGTATACATAGTAGGAGTGAGGTAGTGAAGTATATTAGTTTATTAGGTGCAACAGGATCTATTGGGACACAAACGCTGGATGTCATAAAAACTAATCCAGAACACTTTCAGCTTGTTGCATTTTCCTCAGGTAAAAATATCGAGTTGACGAAAAAAATTATTACAGAATTTCAACCGTCTCTTGTTTCTGTTGCCGATAAAAAAGATTGTGATATGCTAAAACAAGCATTTCCTCGTATTTCTTTTACATATGGACAAGAAGGCTTAGTTGAGGTTTCTGTTTATCACAAAGCGGATATACTGGTAAACGCTGTATTAGGAAGTGTAGGACTTCTGCCGACATTGCAGGCGATTGAAGCAAAAAAGAAGATTGCGATTGCCAATAAAGAAACATTAGTAACGGCAGGACATTTAGTAATGGATGCTGCGAAAAAAAATAATGTTGCAATTTTACCTGTAGACAGTGAACATTCTGCTATTTATCAATGTTTGCAAGGAGAAAACGAAAAAAATATAGAGCGCTTGATTGTAACTGCTTCTGGAGGCAGCTTTCGTGATTTAACAAGAGCTGATTTAAAGCATGTTACGCTGGAAGATGCACTAAAGCATCCAAATTGGTCGATGGGGGCAAAAATAACAATCGATTCTGCTACGATGATGAATAAAGGTCTGGAAGTAATAGAAGCGCATTGGCTATTTTCTCTTCCATACGATAAAATTGATGTGTTGCTTCATAAAGAAAGCATGATACATTCTATGGTAGAATTCCATGACAGCAGTGTGATGGCACAGCTTGGTTCTCCAGATATGCGGGTGCCGATTCAATATGCATTAACCTTTCCTGATCGATTGCCATTACGAACAGCTCAAAGATTGGATTTAGCAAGTATAGGGAAGCTTCATTTTCAAACGATGGACTTAGAACGATTCCGATGTCTTGCGTTTGCCTATGAAGCAGGAAGGCTTGGCGGAACAGTGCCAACCGTTTTAAATGCAGCAAATGAAATAGCTGTAGCGAAATTTTTAGCAGGTGAAATTAGCTTTTTGCAAATCGAAGAGCTGATTGAAAAAGCAATAAGCAAGCATCAAAATATAGCAAACCCGAGTCTTGCTGTCATACAAGAGGTAGATTTAGAAACAAGAAAACGAGTAAGCACACTTCTATAAAAAGGTGGTTATATTTTGAATACAGTAGTGGCGTTTATTATTATCTTTGGTGCATTAGTCTTTTTTCACGAGTTAGGCCATTTTGTTTTTGCGAAAAGAGCAGGCATTCTTTGCCGTGAGTTTGCAATAGGGTTTGGTCCGAAAATTTTTTCACAAAAAAAAGGAGAAACCACGTATACCATTCGTCTATTGCCTCTTGGAGGATTTGTACGAATGGCTGGTGAAGATCCAGAAATGGTTGATATAAAAGCGGGACATCGAATTGCTTTGTTATTCGACAAGGATGAGCATGTTTCCAAAATTATTATTAATCAGAAAGAAAAATATCCGAATGCCCGTGTTGTAAATGTGGAAGAAGCTGATTTAGAACAGGAGCTATTTATAAAAGGATATGCTGAAGACGATATAAATGAAAATATGGTTGTTTTTCCTATTAAAAGAAATGCTGTTATCGTGGAAAACGGCATTGAATCACAAATAGCACCAATAGATCGTCAGTTTGCAAGTAAAACACTAGGACAAAGAACATTAGCAATTGTTGCTGGTCCGTTAATGAACTTTGTTTTAGCATTTGTTATCTTTGTATTAATCGCTTTGATTCAAGGGATTCCTTCAAACGAACCTAAATTAGGTAATTTAATTGAAAATGGAGTGGCCCATAACGCTGGTTTAAAACAAGGAGATACAATTGTTAGTATTGATGGAGAATCTGTTTCTAGTTGGAAAGAAGTAGTGAAAATTATTCAGAAAAGCCCAGGTGAAGATTTGCAATTTGCATTATTTCGAAATGGGAAAGAACTGAATATGGATATTACTCCAAAAGCAACAAAAACAGAAGAGGGGAAAACAATCGGCTTAATTGGTGTGTATAGTCCAACGGAGAAATCTCCCCTTAAAGCAGTAAAATATGGCGCAGTGGAAACGTATGTTTGGACGAAAGAAATTATTGGTGCTGTTGGTAAGTTAGTAACAGGACAATTTTCTATTGATGCTCTATCTGGACCAGTAGGAATATACAAATCAACGGATACAGTTGCCCAATCAGGTATTTATTATTTAATGAAGTGGGCAGGTATTTTAAGTATTAACCTCGGAATTATGAACTTGCTTCCGTTTCCAGCACTGGATGGAGGCAGATTGATGTTTTTTGCAATTGAAGCAGTTCGAGGAAAACCAATTGATCGTCATAAAGAAGGAATCGTTCATTTTGTAGGTTTCGCACTATTGATGTTATTAATGATTGTTGTAACATGGAATGATATACAACGATTTTTCTTGAAATAGGGAAGTAAAAAGGAAACGATAAAAAAGTGGGGGACAGAGTATCCCTCACTTTTAGTTGGTCATTTTCCGATAATAAAGAAAACCATTTTATATTGAGGTGTAAATACATGAAGCAAAGTAAAATGTTAATACCAACTTTAAGAGAAGTGCCTGCAGATGCAGAAATAAAAAGTCATCAGCTACTTTTGCGTGCTGGCTATATTCGCCAAAACGCAAGTGGCATATATTCTTATTTGCCATTAGCAAATAAGGTAATTAAAAAAATTGAACAAATTATTAGAGAAGAAATGGATGCAGCTGGTGGAGTTGAACTATTAATGCCTGCCATGCAGCAAGCAGAACTATGGCAAGAATCTGGAAGATGGTATACATACGGGCCAGAATTAATGCGTATAAACGACCGACATGGCCGCGAGTTTGCATTAGGTCCAACACATGAGGAAGTCATTACAAGTTTAGTGCGTGATGAAGTAAAGTCATATAAACGATTGCCATTAACCCTTTACCAAATCCAAACAAAATTCAGGGATGAAAAAAGACCAAGATTTGGAATATTGCGCGGTCGTGAATTTATTATGAAGGATGCTTATTCATTCCATTCCTCACATGAAAGCTTAGGAGAAGCGTATGATGCAATATTCCAAGCATATTGCAATGTGTTCGAACGCTGTGGTTTAAACTATCGTGCAGTGATTGCTGACAGCGGAGCAATAGGCGGAAAAGATACACATGAATTTATGGTATTATCAGATATTGGCGAAGACACAATTGCATATTCAACAGAATCTAATTATGCAGCAAATATCGAAATGGCTTCAGTTGTTACAACTTATGAAAAAGCGGACAAGCCACTTAATGATTTAGAAAAAGTAAAAACGGAAAATCAAAAAACAATCGATCAAGTTTCTTCTTTTTTAAATACTACTGCTGATCAATGCATTAAGTCTTTATTATTTAAAGTAGATGATAAATATGTATTAGTTTTAGTTCGAGGAGATCATGAAGTAAACGACATTAAAGTGAAAAACTTATTAGATGCAGATGTTGTAGAGTTAGCGGATGCATCACAAACGGTAAATATATTAGGCTGCAGTGTTGGTTCACTTGGACCGATTGGCGTACAAGATGTAGAAATAATTGCAGATCATGCAGTAAAATCTATTGTGAACGGTGTATGTGGTGCAAACGAAGAGGATTTCCATTATACGAATGTGAATCCTGATCGTGATTTTTCTGTCAGTCAATATGCGGATCTTCGCTTTATTCAAGAAGGAGATATATCACCAGACGGAAAAGGAACAATTGCTTTTGCAAAAGGAATTGAAGTTGGCCATGTTTTCAAATTAGGAACACGTTACAGTGAAGCGATGGGTGCTACGTATTTAGATGAGAATGGACGTACACAGCCAATTATTATGGGCTGCTATGGAATCGGTGTTTCCAGAACGATGGCAGCTATCGTCGAACAGTTTAATGATGATAAAGGGATTGTGTGGCCAACTCATATGGCGCCATTTGATGTTCATGTAATACCTGTTAATACAAAGGACGCTGCTCAAAATACATTAGCAGATAAATTATATCAACAACTGAAAGCAAATGGTTTGGATGTATTATTAGACGACCGTACAGAACGACCAGGTGTTAAATTTGCTGATTCGGATTTAATGGGACTTCCTGTCAGAGTTACAGTAGGGAAAAAAGCTTCAGAAGGTATTGTAGAAGTAAAAGTGAGAAGTACTGGCGAAGTGCTAGAAGTACATGAAAACGAATTACTTGAGACAATTTCGAATCTATTAAACCAATAAAATAAAAAGGGTGATGCCATATCAATATCGCATCACCCTTTTTTCTGTCAGGCTGTTTTCTCAAAGTTTGTTGTTTTTTACGTAAAAAAATGAGAGAAGAAGTACTCAGCAGACTGAATACACGTAGACTCCTGTGGGAATGCGAGAAAGACGAGACTTAAGCAGAGCGTATGCGACGAGGAGTCTCGACGCTCGCTAAACGGACGAAGTGTATTCGGGCTGCGAGTTTAAAAGCAACAATCTATACGAAACAGCCTTCTGTCAAGATAGAAATGAAGAAAGCTTGCTGTTAATAAATGGCAGTAGTGCAGTCACTTATAGTATGGTAAAGTAGAGTTTTGTGTTTTAAATGTGTAAACAAGATTCATAGGGTAATATGCTATAATTATTTCTATGCTGCTTCCTATTAGGAGCAGTGAAGATAAGTGAAAAATGAGTATGAAAGGAGAGGGAAAATGAGCGATATACAAGGGAAAATCGATAGGTTTCAACTATTGCTGCAGCAGCTTCAATTAACAGATGACCAAATCGTTTCCCATTTTCATCATGCGAAGATAGACAAAATTGTGATTGAAAAACGTGCGAAAAAATGGCATTTTCATTTTCTATTTGACAACATTCTTCCATTTCAAGTGTATCAACTTTTTACAAAAAAACTGATCAGCAGTTTTTCCCATATTGCCACCGTCACCTTTTCAATAAATGTTCAACATGCATTGGCAACAGATATGCTGATAAACGATTATTGGTATGCTTGTATTGAACAAATGCAAGGAATATCTCCTCCACTTATAAAATTATTAAGTGAACAGTTTCCTAAAATACAAGGAAATAAATTAACGATTTCTGTTCGTAATGATATGGAAGGAATTGCGATAAAAAGAAAATATGCACAAATGATTACCGATTCGTATCAGTATTTCGGTTTTCCTCCTTTTGTTTTAGAAACAGAAATTCAACAAGAGGCTTCCAATGCTGAATATGAACAATTTTTACAAGCGAAGCAATTAGAAGACCAGGAAAGAGGCAAACAAGCACTTCTTGATATTCAGAAAATGGAAGCTGAAAAAGAAGCAAATGATGGAAATATTCCAGCAGGGCCGCTTACAATCGGGCTGACCATTAAAGATGACAGCGACTATCGCAAGATTGAGGAAATTATTGATGAGGAAAGACGGATTACGGTCGAAGGATATGTATTCCATGCTGAAACAAAAGAGCTGCGCAGTGGAAGAACGCTATTAACCTTTAAAATCACGGATTATACAAGCTCTATCTTAGTAAAAATGTTTTCTCGGGACAAAGAAGATGCTGCCCTTTTCCAATTGGTTAAAAAGGGAATGTGGCTAAGAGCTCGCGGCAGTATTCAAAATGACACATTTGTTCGTGATTTAGTGATGATCGGCAATGACTTAAATGAGATTAGAGCGATTGAAAGACAAGATACATCTAAAGATGAGGAAAAAAGGGTGGAATTGCATCTGCATACACCGATGAGCCAAATGGATGCAGTATCTTCTGTTGGCAACCTTGTCGCACAAGCGAAGAAATGGGGTCATAAAGCAATTGCCATCACAGATCATGCTGTTGCCCAAAGTTTTCCCGAAGCATTTGGCGCTGGGAAAAAAAATGATATAAAAATATTGTATGGTGTGGAAATTAATTTAGTAGATGATGGAGTTCCAATTGCCTACAATGAGCAGAACATTCCTTTGCAGGATGCAACATATGTTGTTTTCGACGTCGAAACAACCGGTCTTTCAGCTGTTTATAATACGATTATTGAACTTGCAGCAGTAAAAATTCATAATGGCGAAATTATTGATCGGTTTGAATCATTTGCCAACCCACATCACCGCTTATCTGCAACAACGATAAATTTAACTGGCATTACCGATGATATGGTACAGGATGCTCCAGAAATTGATATTGTGCTTCGCAAGTTTGCTGAATGGACAGGAGACAGCATTCTTGTTGCCCATAACGCATCCTTTGATGTGGGATTTATTAATGTAGGCTACCAAAAAGCAGGAATGGCGAAATCAACCAATCCAGTAATAGATACATTAGAGTTAGGGAGATTTTTGTATCCAGAATTAAAGAATCACCGCTTAAATACATTGGCGAAAAAATTTGATATTGAACTCACACAGCATCACCGTGCGATATATGATGCAGAAGCAACTGGTTATTTAGTATTAAAAATGTTAAAAGATGCGGAAGAAAAAGGGATTACGAATCATAATCAATTAAATGATAATATGGGGCAGGGAAACTCCTATCAACGGGCACGTCCTTATCATTGTACTGTGCTTGCTCAAAATGAAACGGGCTTAAAAAATCTTTTTAAATTAGTATCGATTGCCCATATTAACTATTTTTATCGTGTACCACGAATTCCAAGGTCTGTTCTGCAAAAATATCGTGAAGGACTGTTAATTGGCTCTGCATGCGATAAAGGGGAAGTCTTTGAAGCGATGATGCAAAAAGCGCCGGAGGAAGTAGAAGACATTGCCCCATTTTATGATTATATAGAAGTGATGCCGAAAGAAGTTTATGCCCATTTAATTGAAATGGAACTTGTTCAGGATAATAAAGCATTAGAAGAAATTATCACGAATATTGTTCAATTAGGCGAAAAATTAGAAATACCGGTTGCAGCGACAGGAAATGTTCATTATGTTAATCCAAATGATAAAATTTATCGAGAAATTTTAGTAGGGTCACAAGGTGGAGCCAATCCGCTTAACAGACATAAACTTCCGGATGTTCATTTTCGGACAACAAACGAAATGCTCGACTGCTTCCGCTTTCTAGGAGAAGACAAAGCAAAAGAAATAGTCGTCACAAACACGAATAAAATTGCTGATATGATTGATGTTATTAAGCCGATCAAAGATGATTTGTATACACCGAAAATTGAAGGCGCAGATGAAGAAATGCGTGAGATGAGCTACGGGATGGCTCGGAAAATCTATGGAGAAAACCTTCCGGAAATTGTAGAAGCAAGACTGGAAAAAGAATTAAAAAGCATTATCGGCCACGGGTTTGCTGTTATTTATTTAATCTCACATAAACTCGTAAAAAAATCACTTGATGACGGTTATCTTGTTGGTTCCCGTGGTTCCGTTGGTTCTTCCTTTGTTGCAACAATGACAGAAATAACGGAGGTAAATCCACTGCCGCCGCATTATGTCTGCACTGAATGCAAACAGTCTGAATTTTTTAATGACGGCTCTGTCGGTTCAGGATTTGATTTGCCCGATAAAGACTGTCCAAATTGCGGAATACGCTACAAAAAAGATGGACACGATATCCCCTTTGAAACATTCTTAGGATTTAAAGGGGATAAGGTACCGGATATTGATTTGAGTGCGCCACGTTGCTAATTGAAAAGATTAGCCACTAGTTTAATACTAGGAGAACTGTTAACTTGAAGTGTGGAATGATTGAGTAACGCCTTGAAACACACTCACTGAAACTGCGGCAAGCAATGGATGCAATGTAAATAGCTGAAATTGTTTGGAGCCCGCTAAAGTCGGCTGAAGTTTACCCTAGCACATAATGGTGAGGAAAGACCGAGTAGGGTTGTAAATGATAGGCCGGGTGTCTATAAGACTTCTATGGTTAGAATGGTTAGAGTTATCTGGACGAATCCTCGACTGACTCTTCGTGAATGTCACTAAGTAGAAATGCTTAGGGGTCCTAATTGGATATTCTAGTGTGGATAAGTAAACGTTAGGTTATGAAAGTCCATATAGTTTTATAGGAGCTATCAAGCTAGACGGAGTTTAGAGGAAACCTACGGAAGTAATGAATAGATAGAGTTAATGGAACGTGGGAAGCTTCGGAGACTTAAGGTGATTACACATCGTTTGAAAGTCGTTCTTCAAAAAGCTCATCTGAGTATAATGAAGATTTATTGAAGTGGCAGTAAAGCCGTAGTACCATTTGTAGGAATTGCCGATGACAACCGAATATATCGAATAGGTTTAAGGGAAAAACAATTCTGAGGGAAGGGCTTGAGTCGTCTTTTACGATACAAATCCTACACAAGTCAGTATTCTCGTATGACTAAATAGAAACGAAAACCTTTTTGGAGGTGATTAGTTGGCTGACTTAATGGTTCTAAAAGCTAAGAAATAATGAATACTTCAATGTTCTAGGAAATTATCATGTCTCTACATTAGACGCCAAATCATTAAAGAAACTGTATAAACTACGCAAGGTTGTAGGATTCCAAGCGTTAGTTGTTTAATTTATCGTAAATGGAAAGACGATGGAGCGCCGTATGACACTGAAAGGGTCACGTACGGTGTGGGGCAGGGGAAAAGCTGAAGATAACGTCAAAGGCTTACCTATTGTCATATTTTTCCGGAGAATACCAACCGAATGCTCATAATTATACAAAAGTGTTATTTGGTGAAGAGTATGTATACCGTGCTGGTACGATTGGAACGGTTGCAGATAAAACGGCATACGGGTATGTAAAAGCGTATCAGCAGGATAATAATTTACAAATAAGAGGTGCTGAAATCGATCGTTTGGCATCGGGCTGTACTGGGGTAAAAAGAACAACAGGACAGCATCCAGGTGGAATTATCGTTATTCCTGATTATATGGATGTTTATGATTTCACGCCAATTCAGTTTCCGGCAGACGATCGAAACTCAGAATGGAAAACAACTCATTTTGATTTCCATTCCATCCATGATAACGTATTAAAATTAGATATTCTAGGACATGATGATCCGACTGTAATTAGAATGCTGCAGGATCTTAGCGGGATTGATCCAAAAACCATTCCAACTGATGATCCAGAAGTAATGAAAATTTTCAGCGGAACAGAGTCGCTTGGTGTTACTGTGGAACAAATTAATTGTAAAACAGGTACTTTGGGTATACCGGAATTCGGAACAAAATTTGTACGTCAAATGTTAGAAGATACGAAACCGACAACTTTTTCTGAATTGGTGCAAATCTCCGGTCTGTCCCACGGAACGGATGTTTGGTTAGGCAATGCACAAGAACTGATTCATAATAATATATGCAACTTAAGTGAAGTTATTGGCTGTCGTGATGATATTATGGTGTATTTAATCTATCAAGGGTTAGAACCTTCTTTTGCTTTTAAAATTATGGAAAGCGTGCGTAAAGGAAAAGGTTTATCTGATGATATGGAAGAAGAAATGCGCAAAAACGAAGTGCCTGAGTGGTATATAGATTCATGTAAAAAGATAAAATACATGTTTCCCAAGGCGCATGCTGCAGCGTATGTTCTTATGGCAGTGCGTATTGCTTATTTTAAAGTGCATCATCCATTGCTTTATTATGCTGCATATTTTACTGTTCGTGCGGAAGATTTTGATGTAGATGCGATGGTAAAAGGGTCTCAAAGCATTAAAGCAGTAATTGATGAAATCAGCGGCAAAGGGCTCGATGCTTCTACAAAAGAGAAGAACTTATTAACGGTTATGGAACTTGCTTATGAAATGGTAGAACGAGGATTTTCGTTTACAAAGGTTGATTTATATAAATCGAGTGCAACTGAATTTATTATTGAGGGCAATACGTTAATTCCGCCATTTAATAGTATTCCAGGCTTAGGTACTAATGCGGCGTTAAATATTGTCCGTTCTAGAAAAGACGGAGAATTTTTATCGAAAGAAGATTTGCAGCAGCGTGGAAAAGTGTCTAAGACTATTATGGAGTATCTTGATAACCACGGGTGCTTAGGTGGGATGCCAGATCAAAACCAGCTGTCCTTATTTTAGAATTCTTAGGTTTTTTTACGGTGGAAAAAGCCGGGAAACCTTGTAACAACGCACTTTCATTTGCATAAAATAATTGGATATGGTATAGTTTATTTGGAAATACTAAGGATAACTTTCGCAAAAAGAGAGTGGGGAAACCCACTCTTTCGTATTGTGTATGTCTTTTTTATAAGGTAAGAAAGTATAAAAATTTTCAATTTAGACGAATGTCTGGCTCCAGCGCCCAGCCCCTGTGAAAGATAACCTTGTCTCTAAAAGTAAAAAAATACTTTTTGAGTCATGAAAACATTTTTCTTCGGGGCTTAGCAAGGCACTTGCGCTTTTCTTACCTAACAGGCAGCATGAGGAGTGGATAGGAAAACAAGCATCATTTGTTAGCAACAATTCTACATATGTTTGATTTTGCTTCCTATTCATTAGGTTGCTTACTTACCGAAAGGATTATATGTTCCTTGCTTAAGGAGGGAAAAAGTTGAGCAAAGTAACTGCATTAGTAGAAGAAATGGTACATCCAATCCTAGAAGATCTACAATTAGAGTTAGTGGATATTGAGTATGTAAAAGAAGGTCCTAACTGGTTTTTGCGCGTGTATATTGATAAAGATACTGGTGTTGATATAGATGAATGTGCAGCCGTTAGTGAAAAGTTGAGTGAAAAGCTGGATGAAGTAGATCCGATTACTGAAAACTATTTTCTTGAAGTATCCTCACCAGGAGCAGAAAGACCACTGAAAAAAGACAAAGATTTTGAAAAAGCGATTGGGAAAAATGTTTTGGTAAAAACATACGAACCGATTGATAATGAAAAGGCGTTTGAAGGAACTCTTTTAAGCTTTGATGGAGTGAGTTTATCTATAGAGATCAAAGTAAAAACGAGAAAGAAAACGGTGCAAATTCCGTATGATAAAGTTGCAAAAGCTCGTTTGGCTGTAACTTTTTCGTAAATTGTATTAAAGTGGCTGTGTCTATCCACTAGAAAGTAAATAAGTTGAGAAAATGGAAAAGAAGATGTTTATCAACTTATTTAAGGATGATCATAGTATTTCACTTCATATTTTTTAGAGATTAAAGGGGGATACAATCTCATGAGCAGTGAATTAGTTGATGCTCTTGTATTGCTTGAAAAAGAAAAAGGGATTTCTCGTGATGTCATCATCGATGCGATTGAAGCAGCCCTTGTATCGGCATATCGCCGCAACTTTAATCAAGCGCAAAATGTTCGAATTGATTTAAATTTAGGATCTGGAACGATGCGAGTGTTTGCTCGCAAAGAAGTAGTGGACGAAGTTTTTGATCCACGTCTTGAAATTTCATTAGAAGATGCACAAAAAATCAATCCGAATTACGAAGTAGAAGATATAGTAGAGTTAGAAGTTACACCAAAAGATTTTGGGCGTATTGCCGCTCAAACTGCGAAACAAGTCGTTACACAACGAGTTCGCGAAGCAGAAAGAGGAATTATTTATTCTGAATTTATTGATCGTGAAGAAGATATTATGACAGGAATTGTTCAACGACAAGACAGCAAGTTTATTTATGTAAGCTTAGGTAAAATCGAAGCTATTTTACCAACTAATGAACAAATGCCAAATGAATATTACAAACCTCATGATCGCATTAAAGTATTTATAACAAAAGTGGAAAAAACAACAAAAGGTCCACAAATCTTTGTTTCTAGAACACATCCAGGCCTTTTGAAACGATTATTTGAAATGGAAGTTCCTGAAATTTTTGATGGAACGGTTGAGATTAAATCAGTTGCTCGTGAAGCAGGCGACAGATCGAAAATCTCTGTTCATTCAGATAATGAAGAAGTGGATCCAGTAGGTTCATGTGTTGGACCAAAAGGAACACGTGTTCAAACCATTGTGAATGAATTAAAAGGGGAAAAAATTGATATTGTTAAATGGTCCCAAGATCCAACTGTCTTTGTTGCGAATGCACTTAGTCCATCAAAAGTATTAGAAGTAATGGTAAACGAGGAAGAGAAAGCAACGACTGTTATCGTGCCGGATTATCAATTATCCCTAGCAATTGGAAAAAGAGGTCAAAATGCACGCCTCGCTGCAAAATTAACTGGTTGGAAGATTGATATTAAATCAGAATCAGAAGCAAGAGAAGCAGGAATTTATCCAACAGAAGAATCTCTTTTGACTTTTGATGATGAAATGGATGAAGAAGAATTCCATTTAAATAATGAAGATCAAGATTGATTGAGGTGAATGTGTGTGAACAAACCGAAAAAAGTTCCAATGCGTAAATGTGTTGCTACCGGTGAAATGAAACCTAAAAAAGAACTAGTTCGCATCGTTCGCTCGAAGGAAGGACAGGTTTCTGTAGATTTAACAGGAAAGAAATCCGGCCGCGGAGCATATCTTTCAATGGATAAAGACGCAGTACTTTTAGCCAAGAAAAAAAATATCCTTTCCAGTCAACTTGGAATAACAATCGATGATACCGTATACGAGGAGTTGCTGGATATCATAGGTAAGGAGAATAGACAATCCAAATGAATGGTGATAAATGGATGTCATTACTTGGCTTAGCAAATCGAGCACGGAAAATTACCTCTGGTGAGGAACTAACCGTTAAGGAAATTAGAAGCGGAAATGCAAAACTTATTATTTTATCAGAAGATGCGTCAGAAAACACGGCAAAAAAAATTATAGATAAGAGTAATTTCTATCACGTGCCGGTCAAAACGGTTCCAAACAGGGAGCTTTTAGGTCAAGCAATTGGCAAAGAGGCACGTGTAGTTGTCGCTGTTTTGGATAATGGATTTGCAAAAAAACTTTTAACGCTGCTCGATTAATTCTAGCGGGGGTGAAATGATGAGTAAAATGCGCGTTTATGAATACGCTAAAAAGTTTAACCTATCAAGTAAAGATGTAATTACTACATTAAAAGATATGAACGTTGAAGTTTCTAATCATATGACAACACTGGAAGAGGATGCAATAAAAAAATTGGATAATAAATATAATAAAAATACAAATAATGCTCAAAATAAGCCAGCGCAAAATATTTCTTCTAAAAATATTGCAGATAGATATGAAGAAGAAAGTGATGTAATGGTAGAAAAGGGGAAATTAAACAACTCTGTGAAGAATACTAAAGAAAATAAACCATTTAATAAAACAAAAAATAATAATCGCAATAATAATAAAAACAGCAATAACAACCGCAAGGGGAAACAAAATCAAACTCCTGCAGCACCACCAGCTCCTAAAAAAGAAAAAGAGCTTCCAGAAAAAATTACTTTTAGTGAATCTTTAACGGTTGGTGAGCTAGCAAAAAAATTACATCGTGAACCGTCTGAAATCATTAAAAAATTATTTTTACTAGGTGTAATGGCAACGATTAATCAAGATTTAGATAAAGATTCTATTGAGTTAATTGCAAGTGATTACGGAGTAGAAGTAGAAGAAGAAATTAAAATTGACACAACTGACTTGGAAGTTTACTTTGAAGATGATGAAGAGGCAGAGTTAGTAGAGCGTCCTTCTGTTGTTACCATTATGGGACATGTTGACCATGGGAAAACAACATTGCTTGACAGCATTCGTAATACAAAAGTAACTGCTGGTGAAGCAGGAGGGATTACACAGCATATTGGTGCATACCAAATTGAAGAAAACGGGAAAAAGATCACGTTTTTAGATACACCAGGACATGCTGCATTTACTACGATGCGTGCGCGCGGTGCGAAAATAACGGATATCACGATTTTAGTTGTAGCAGCAGATGATGGAGTAATGCCGCAAACTGTTGAAGCAATTAACCATGCAAAAGCTGCCGAAGTTCCAATTATTGTTGCAGTAAATAAAATGGATAAACCGACTGCTAATCCAGATCGTGTAATGCAAGAATTAACGGAGCATGGTTTAGTTCCAGAAGCATGGGGCGGAGATACGATTTTCGTTCCACTTTCCGCACTTTCAGGTGAAGGAATTGATACATTGCTTGAAATGATTTTACTTGTTAGTGAAGTAGAAGAATATAAAGCAAATCCGAACCGAAATGCTGTTGGTACAGTTATTGAAGCAGAGCTTGATAAAGGTAAAGGTTCTGTAGCAACACTTCTAGTACAAAACGGAACATTAAATATTGGGGATCCGATTGTAGTTGGAAACACATTTGGTCGTGTTCGTGCGATGGTGAATGATTTAGGCCGTCGAGTAAAAAGTGTTGGTCCATCAACACCTGTTGAAATTACTGGATTAAATGATGTGCCACAAGCAGGAGATCGTTTTGTTGTATTTAAAGATGAAAAAACAGCAAGACAAATTGGGGAAGCACGTTCTTCACAGGCAATTCAAGCGCAAAGATCTGAAAAAACAAGAATCAGTTTAGATAATTTATTTGAACACATGAAACAAGGCGAAATGAAAGACCTTAATATTGTGTTGAAAGCAGATGTTCAAGGTTCTGCGGAAGCTCTTGCTGCAGCACTTTATAAAATTGAAGTGGAAGGGGTAAATGTTAAAATTATTCATACAGCAGTTGGTGCTATTAATGAATCAGATATTACCCTAGCAGCTGCATCTAACGCCATTGTTATCGGCTTTAACGTCCGCCCTGATGTAAATGCAAAAAGAGCTGCGGATGCAGAAGAAGTAGATGTACGCTTACACCGCATTATTTATAAAGTAATTGAAGAAATTGAATCAGCGATGAAAGGAATGCTTGATCCAGAATTCCAAGAAAAAATTATCGGTCAAGCAGAAATTCGTCAAACATTTAAAGTATCAAAAATTGGTACAATTGCTGGATCTTATGTAACTGACGGTAAAATTACAAGAGACAGTGGTATACGCTTAATCCGTGATGGTGTTGTTATTTTCGAAGGCGAAATTGATGCACTAAAACGTTTTAAAGACGATGCTAAAGAAGTAAGTCAAGGATACGAATGTGGAATAACGATTAAGAACTTTAATGATGTGAAAGAAGGCGACATCATCGAAGCATATATCATGGAAGAAATTGAGCGTAAATGATTGTTGGTCTAATGACCTTTGAATGTATCATTTATGATGCACATTCATTAAAAGAGAAGCGGGCTGTCCTTCAAAGAGTGACAACCCGCTTAAAACAAAAATATAATATTTCTGTATCAGAAGTTGACTTTCAAAATACATGGCAGCGAACGAAAATAGCAATTGCAGCAGTTGCTTCTGCACAAAAATCGGTGGAAGTTGAATTACAGCATGCATTGACATTTATTGACTCGTTTCCAGAAATAGAGAGAACAATCACTGATGTAGAATGGCTTTAATAAAATGAGGTGAAATAAGATGAGCCTTAGACCAAATCGTGTTGGAGAACAAATGAAAAAAGAACTTGGTGAGATTATTAGTCGTAAGATTAAAGATCCTCGCATTGGGTTCGTAACGGTGACAGATGTACATGTTACAGGAGATCTTCAACAGGCAACGGTTTATATCTCCATTTTAGGAGATAAAGAACAGCGTGAAAATACGTTAAAAGGCCTTGCAAAAGCAAAAGGATTTATTCGTTCTGAAATAGGTCAGAGAATTCGCTTGCGCAAAACTCCTGAAATTTCTTTTGAGTTTGATGAATCGATTGATTACGGAAATCGAATCGACACATTGCTTCATCAAATTGCAAAAGACGATCATTCAGAAGAAAAGTAATGTGATGATAGAAGAGGGTGGCTCCATTTTATGTCAAACTCCCAAAAATCAGTAATAAAGGAAGGGATATCTCTTCTTTTCGTATTGAAAAAGGGAATGACATATGAGGTGCCACCCTTTTTATATGGAAAGGCTGTTTTCGTATAGATGGTTGCTTTTAAACTCGCACCCTGAATACACTTCGTCCGTTTAGCGAGCGTCGAGCCTCCTCGTCGCATACGCTCCTGTGGGGTCTCGTCTTTCTCGCATTCCCACAGGAGTCTACGTGTATTCAGGCTGCTAAGAAACACTTTTTCAAATGTTTTTTTATGTAAAAAACAACAAACTTTGAGAAAACAGCCTATGGAAAACACTAAAGATGGTGCTCCGTATGTTGCGGTTTACTCCTATTAGTAAAGATCCGCTTCGCTCACTTTGCCTTGATTAAGTTAGAATCTGTCTCCATGTGAGTTTGTAAGTGAAAAGTATGATAAAAAATATAAAAGAACCTATTTACATAAAAAAGGAGTGATAAAAATGGAAGGGATTTTACCTTTATGGAAACCAAAAGGAATGACATCACATGATTGTGTTTTTAAGCTGCGGAAAATACTTCGTATGAAACGAATTGGACATACTGGCACGCTTGATCCGGATGTAACAGGTGTACTTCCTATTTGTTTAGGAAGAGCTACAAAAGTTGCAGAATATATAACGGATGCAGGAAAAACGTATGAAGGAGAAGTAACATTAGGATACTCCACAACAACAGAAGACAGTTCTGGTGAAATCGTTCAGCAACAAAAGGTGACAGAAACGATTACAAGAGAAATGGTCGAAGGAGTTTTTCAATCGCTTACTGGTGTTATTAAACAAACGCCTCCAATGTACTCAGCCGTAAAAGTAAATGGAAAACGTTTATATGAATATGCAAGAAAAGGGATTGAAGTGGACAGGCCGACAAGAGAAGTGACGATTTATTCCTTGCGCTTATTAGAAGATTGGGATAACTTGAAAGGAGATCAAGTTTCTTTCCGTTTTACGGTTGATTGCAGTAAAGGAACGTATATACGAACACTTGCGGTTATGATTGGCGAAAAACTTGGACTTCCAGCACATATGTCTGATCTAATTAGGACAAGATCAGCGACGATGACAAAAACAGATTGTTTAACCTTTGCTGAAATAGAAGAAAAAATGGCAGACGGATCATTGCAAGGAAGTTTGCTGCCGATAGAAGGCGCAGTATCTTATTTGCCGAAATATCAAATAAATGATACATTAGCAATGAAGGTTCGTAATGGAAGTGTACTGGATACCCCGTCCTCTTTACTTGCAATAGAGGAACCAATTGTAATGGAATCAACATCAGGGGAAGCGTTGGCAATTTATGTCCACCATCCGACAAAACCAGGAAAAATAAAACCAAATAAAATATTAAAAGTACTAGAATAAGGACAAAAAATATTATCCTAAATAAAAATTATTTATAGCTAGAAAAAGGTGAGTCATGTAGTGGAAGTTGTGAGAATGAATTACGCTGAATATTTAAACGATAAGAATTTTCCTCCATTAGTTATGGCATTAGGTTATTTTGATGGAGTTCATTTAGGACATCAGAAAGTAATTGGAGAAGCGAAAGCAATCGCAGATAAAAAAGGATGTAAAAGTGGCGTATTAACATTTGACCCACATCCATCAGTAGTATTAGGGAATGACTCTAGGCGTGTTGATCATATTTCATCCTATGAAACAAAGGTTGCACAGATTAAAAAACTCGGAATGGACTACTTATTTATTATTACATTTACAAAAGAGTTTGCTAATCTTCTTCCTCAAGATTTTGTCGATCAGTTTTTAATACGGTTAAATGTGGTTCATGTTGTGGCTGGATTTGATTATACATATGGTAAATTGGCAGAAGGGACAGCTGAAACGTTAAGAAAGCATGGAAGAGGGCGTTTTCAAACGACTATTATAAATAAAGAAACTTTCCATGGGGAAAAAGTAAGTTCTACATTGATTCGTTCCTATATATTAAAAGGCGACATGGAATATATTCCTTCTTTGCTTGGAAGATACTATACGGTCGAAGGATACGTTATTCACGGAGATAAACGGGGCAGGACAATTGGGTTTCCAACTGCTAATATAGACAGTGAAAATGTATTATTGCTGCCTCCACAAGGAGTATATGCGGTGAGAATAAAGGTGGATGAATGCTGGTATAATGGAGTGTGTAATGTTGGGACAAAACCAACCTTTCATCCAGACAAAACAACTCAATCTGTAGAAGTACATATCTTTCAGTTTAATCAAGATATATATGGTGAAAAAGTCGAGCTGGAGTGGCACTTCCGTATAAGAAGCGAAAAGAAATTCAATGGCATCGCAGAATTAGTTAGCCAAATAGAAAAAGATAAACAAACAGCAATCGAATATTTCGAAAAAAACTAACAGGAATATGATTTGCAAAATATAAAATAGGCACTTTTATAAAAAAAGGAAGATTTATTAATTTACGAAAAAAGTATAATGGATTTTCTTGCTTTTTTTTAAAAAAAAGGTTATTCTTATAAACGTACTAAAAACAACCTTTGCTTGGCAAATCGAATCACCAACGTTTTGCTCGGTAAACGGGGATTAGTGTAATAGGATATAGGAGGTGAAACAGGATGGCAATCACTCAAGAACGTAAAAACGAACTTATCAATGAGTACAAAACGCATGAGAACGATACTGGATCTCCAGAAGTTCAAATCGCTGTCCTTACGGAGTCAATTAACAATTTGAATGATCATTTACGTACACATAAAAAAGATCATCACTCACGTCGTGGTCTTTTAAAAATGGTAGGTAAACGTCGTAATCTTTTAACTTACCTACGTAATAAAGACGTTCAACGTTACCGTGTTTTAATTAACAAACTTGGTTTACGTAGATAGTTTAAAAAAGCGGGATACTTGTTCCCGCTTTTTTATTGTGCTGGAAAATTATCAATAAATCTATAACAATAACCTTATATAGGATAAATAACTTAAAGATTACATAGCAATTAGTTTTTAAGTAACACAAAATGTGTATACTATAAGAAAAGCGCAAGCGCCTTGTTTAGCCCTGAAGAAAAATGTTCATTTGCCTCAAAAAGTGCTTTTTACTTTTAGAGGCGAAGGGTTATTTTTCTTCAGGGCTAGGCGGTGGAGCTAGACAAAGAAAAGCGCAAGTCACAATTAGAAACATAATTAAGTAGGTTTAGGTAGTACTTTATATAAGACCAAAACCTCTAACAAGTGAAAAAAGTAGAGAGGGGTTTATGAATGGGACAAGAGAAACATGTGTATTCCATTGACTGGGCTGGAAGGAAGCTTACAGTCGAGATAGGACAATTAGCAAAACAAGCAAACGGTGCAGTTTTAGTTAGGTACGGTGATACAGCTGTTTTAAGTACTGCGACTGCGTCAAAAGAACCGAAAAATTTAGATTTTTTCCCGTTGACAGTTAACTACGAAGAGCGTTTGTATGCAGTAGGGAAAATACCAGGAGGCTTTATTAAACGGGAAGGAAGACCAAGTGAAAGAGCTATTCTAGCAAGCCGTTTAATTGACAGACCAATTCGCCCACTATTCGCAGACGGTTTCCGTAATGAAGTACAAGTAGTAAGCTTAGTAATGAGTGTGGATCAAGATTGTTCAACAGAAATGGCGGCAATGTTTGGATCTTCCTTAGCACTATCCGTATCAGACATTCCTTTTGGCGGACCAATTGCAGGTGTTTTTGTAGGCCGAATTGGTGGCGAATTTGTCATTAACCCAACTGTAGAGCAAGCGGAAAAAAGTGATATCAACTTAGCTGTTGCTGGAACAAAAGATGCGATTAACATGGTAGAAGCAGGAGCGGACGAAGTTCCTGAAGAAGTAATGCTTGAAGCAATTATGTTTGGTCATGATGAAATTAAACGATTAATTGCCTTCCAAGAAAAAGTGGTTGAAGAAATCGGCAAAGAGAAAATGGAAGTTCAATTATATGAACTGAATGCAGATATTGAAGCAGATGTGCGTGCGTTATGTGAAAAAGATATGCTAGATGCAATCAGAGTGCAAGAAAAACACGCAAGAGAAGCTGCTATTAAAGAAGTGAAAAATGCTGTTATCGAAAAATATGAAGCAGAAGAAGTAAACGAGGAAGAGTTAAAACAAGTAAAACAAATATTGGATAAATTAGTGAAAAATGAAGTGCGTCGTCTTATTACCGAAGATAAAGTAAGACCAGATGGACGTGGTTTAGAAGAAATTCGTCCACTTTCCTCTGAAGTAGACTTATTGCCTCGTACACACGGATCAGGTCTGTTTACTCGTGGTCAAACGCAAGCGTTGAGCATATGTACATTAGGTGCATTAGGTGATGTTCAAATATTAGATGGTCTTGGTGTAGAAGAAGAAAAACGTTTTATGCATCATTATAATTTTCCAAACTTTAGTGTTGGAGAAACAGGACCAATGCGTGGACCAGGACGTCGTGAAATAGGGCATGGCGCACTTGGGGAAAGAGCGTTAGAACCAATTATTCCTTCTGAAAAAGATTTTCCATATACGATTCGTCTTGTATCAGAAGTGTTAGAATCAAATGGATCTACTTCACAAGCTAGTATTTGTGCTAGTACACTTGCGATGATGGATGCTGGGGTTCCAATTAAAGCACCTGTTGCTGGTATTGCAATGGGATTAATTAAATCTGGAGAATACTATAGTATTTTAACAGATATTCAAGGAATGGAAGATCACCTTGGCGATATGGACTTTAAAGTTGCAGGAACAGAAAAAGGTGTAACAGCTCTTCAAATGGATATTAAAATTGAAGGATTATCGAGACAAATTCTCGAAGAAGCGTTACAACAAGCTAAAATAGGTCGCATGCAAATTTTAGATTCCATGTTAAAAACAATTAATACACCAAGAGAAGAATTGTCTTCTTATGCACCAAAAATATTAATGATGTCAATTAACCCTGATAAAATCCGTGATGTTATTGGACCAAGCGGAAAACAAATCAATAAAATTATTGAAGAAACTGGTGTAAAAATTGACATTGAACAAGATGGAACAGTATTTATTTCATCTGTAGATGATGAAATGAATAAAAAAGCGAAACAAATCATTGAAGATATTGTACGTGAAGTAGTTGTAGGACAAATGTATCTTGGGAAAGTAAAAAGAATTGAGAAATTCGGTGCATTTGTTGAAATCTTTAATGGCAAAGACGGACTTGTACACATTTCTGAGCTAGCAGAAGAGAGAGTAGGAAAAGTTGAAGATGTTCTTGCACTTGGTGATGAAATACTGGTAAAAGTAACAGAAATAGATAAACAAGGCAGAGTGAATCTTTCCCGTAAAGCGGTTTTACGTGAACAAAAAGAACAAGCGGAAGATGCAAAAAAATAATGTAAAAATGAAGAAATAAAGGGATGACTCTAAAGAAGCTTGTATTACTACAGCAACTTGCTGTAGAACAAATTCTTTCTATAAGAGTCACCCTTTTTTGTGAAAATGGGGACAGAGCCCCGGCCTTTATTTATTTTAGAGTCTGCCATTACTTATCCTTCTTTCCATACATACAATGTTTTGAGGGGAAATCAAGCTAGTTTCTATACTGAGACGGGCAGTAAATCCTCAATTTCGTTCTACCTTGTCCTTTTTGCACATAATTATGTAAAAAGGGGGGAGAACGTATGAAAAAAGCGATTCCTTTAATAGGTTTATTACTAGTTTCTTGGATCATTGTAAATAATCCTTTGTCAAATACATATGTAGCTAGTTTAAAAAGTAACAGTGTACTAGTTGGTGCGAATAAAAATGAACTATATGAAGAAATTAGCAAGAAAGCGGATGATTTTCGCATCGAACCAGAGGATGCAAAACTAGACCCAGTGTGGAAAGCAATCCCAGGTATAAACGGATTAGAGGTAAATGTAGATGCATCTTATCATAAAATGAAAGATTCCGGAAAATTTAATAAAAAAAACCTTGTATTTAAACAAATAAGACCATCCGTTCATTTAAAGGATTTGCCCCCATCCCCAATTTACAAAGGAAATCCAAATAAACAAATGGTATGCTTTATTATTAATGTTGCATGGGGAAATGAATATTTGCCGGATATGTTAGCAATATTAAAAAAACATCATGTGAAAGCGAGCTTTTTTTTAGAAGGAAGATGGACGCAGAAAAATCCTGACTTAGCAAAAATGATCGTGGAAGCAGGAAATGAAGTCGGAAATCATTCTTATACCCATCCTGATATGAGCAAAATCAGTTCTGAGCAAATAAAAGAGGAAATTACGAAAACAAATGAAGTGATAGAGGCAACAACTGGTAAGGCAGTAACCTGGTTTGCTCCACCAAGTGGAAGTTATAATATGGAAACAGTCAAAATAGCGAATAATTACAAATTAGGAACGCTTATGTGGTCGATTGATACGATCGATTGGCAAAAACCAGCACCAAATGTGTTGATCCATCGAGTGGTCGGAAAAGTGCATAATGGGGCCATGATTTTAATGCATCCAACCGCATCAACAGCAAGTGCATTAGAAAGTTTAATCGTACAAATACAAGCAAAAGGTTTAGAAATTAACACCGTATCTGAAATGTTAAGTGAAGAAAGAAATGTAGTAGTTGCCAAATAAGATACAGTGATAGCAGTTATTTTTCATCCTAGCAGAATGTGGTTTTCTCGAATTAGATACTGTCCATCTACAGCGTACAGGAAACACTAGTAGCGCTCTTAATCAGCCAGCAGCAACTAGTGTACATTGGCATTTCGAACCAAACATTGGTAAAAATAATAGGAATAAGATATACTAGCAATCGCATAAGCTTATATAATTGGCAAATAGAACAGGAGGAACCTTCATGATAAAGAGATATACTTGCCAAAATGGAGTTCGAATTGTATTAGAAAATATACCGACCGTTCGTTCAGTTGCAATTGGTGTATGGATTGGAACAGGGTCTCGTAATGAGGATGAAAAAAATAATGGTGTTTCTCATTTTTTAGAGCATATGTTATTTAAAGGAACAAAAACAAAAAATGCTAGAGAAATCGCAGAATCTTTTGACAGTATCGGTGGTCAAGTAAATGCGTTTACTTCAAAAGAATATACTTGTTATTATGCGAAAGTGTTGGACACTCACTGTAATATTGCGTTAGAAGTGCTTGCAGATATGTTTTTTAACTCAATATTTGAAGAAGGAGAGTTAAATAAAGAAAAAAATGTTGTGTATGAAGAAATAAAAATGTATGATGATACACCTGACGATATCGTTCATGATCTGTTAAGTCAAGCAGTGTTTGAAAGACATCCATTAGGTTATCCGATCTTAGGAACTGAAAAAACATTGGCAACCTTTAATGGAGATACATTAAGACAGTATATGCATGAGCATTATACGCCTGAAAATGTAGTTATCTCTATTGCTGGCAATATATCTGAATCCTTTATAATGGAAGTAGAAAAGTATTTTGGTCATTATGAAGCTGGAAAAAGTGAACTTTTAATCAATAAACCGAAGTTCCATGTAAGCAAGCTTTCAAGAAAAAAAGAGACAGAACAAGCACATCTTTGTTTAGGATATGAAGGGTTAAAAGTTGGTCATGAAGATATGTACAGCCTAATTACTTTAAATAATATTTTAGGCGGAAGTATGAGCAGCAGACTGTTTCAAGACGTAAGGGAACAAAAAGGGCTTGCTTATTCCATTTTCTCTTATCATTCTGGATTTCAGGATAGTGGAATTGTTACTATTTATGGCGGTACTGGTGCAAAGCAATTAGATGATTTATATGAAACTATACAAACAACATTAGAAAACTTAAAGAGAGATGGAATTACAACAAAAGAATTAATCAATAGTAAAGAGCAATTAAAAGGAAGTTTAATGTTAAGTCTTGAAAGTACGAACAGTCGAATGAGCCGTAATGGGAAAAATGAATTGATGTTAGGAAAACATCGTTCATTAGACGAAATGGTTAATCAGATTGATCAAGTTTCAATAGAAGCTGTTAATAAAATGGCGCAGCAAATTTTTAATGATACGTTTTCTGTCTCTCTTATCAGTCCAGACGGTATTCTGCCAAAATCTATACAGTAGCAAGTAATTAAAAACAACAAAAATTCTACTGCTAGCTAGTCTAAAAAACTGCTCCGAATAATAGGATAAATGAAGAATGTTATAGAAGGAGACAAAACAATGAGATTAAGTGAACTTAGTGGAAAAGAAATTGTTGATGTTAAAAATGCAGCTAGATTAGGTGTTTTAGGACAAACAGATTTAGAAATTAATGAAAAAGATGGACAAATAAAAACGTTGTTAATTCCTTCATTAAAATGGTTTGGTCTGAAAAGAAGTGGCAGCGAATTAAGAGTGCCCTGGTCTCATATAAAAAAAATTGGAAACGATATGATCATCATCGATATTCCTGAAAAAAACGAATGAGAGTTTTTCATAAGAGAAAAAGCAATTAAAGGTATGATAACAGTTGGCTTATTGCTTTTCTATTCTTATGAAGCTCTCTTTTTTTGTTTAATCTTCATTTTAATCCCCCTTTGGATACTCTTCCCATATCCATAATGAAATTCCGCTCCAAATGATTATGCGAAATAATAGTTAAAATCGTATGTAATATGTAGAAAAAATGACCATTAGAAGGGAATTTTTCTACCCGCTAATTTTATCCTCCTTTGGTGATTTTCAAAGTGATTAGTTTTAGTAGATCCTCTCTTTTACCTTCCTTAAAGTAAATTCCTTTATGTTTTTTCCGCAAATTAACGAAAGCAACTCACCGAAAGGGCTGTTATCACATAAGATGTTGAAGTAATGAATAATTAGTTATTAGAGAATATTCAAAAAGTCACTAAATGATAAGCGGCGAATCTCTTCGTTGGCCAGCTTCTCATTTGTTCCCTTTTTGAACACATATTTTTAGTGGATTTTTATAAAAAGAAGGTGAAATGATTGATGCTGACAGGGGTGAATGTCGCTGTTATCGGCGGTGATGCGAGACAGCTTGAAATTGTAAGGAAATTAACAGAGCAACATGCATTACTTTCTTTAATTGGTTTTGAACAACTAGATCATGCCTTTACTGGTGCTACGAAAGAAAAGATCGAAAGCGTAGATTTTTCAAATGTGGATGCTATTATTCTGCCTGTAAAAGGAACAGACCTTGACGGACAGGTAGATACGATTTTTTCGAATGAAGAGGTTTTTTTAACAGAGAAAATGTTACAAAAAACTCCAGCCCATTGCATCGTTTATTCCGGCATTACCAATCAATATTTAAATAGCATCACAGCAAATGCAAACCGCTCATTAGTACAGTTATTTAATCGAGACGATGTAGCTATTCTTAATTCTATTCCAACAGTCGAGGGTACGATCATGATGGCAATACAGCATACAGATACAACCATTCATGGTTCCAATCTGATCGTTTTAGGACTTGGACGTGTAGGAATGAGTGTTGCCAGAACGTTTCATGCACTAGGTGCTAAAGTGAAGGTAGCTGTAGCTGCGAACCAAAGTGATCATTTGGCAAGAATCTTTGAAATGGGATTAACTCCTGTGCTATTAGAGAACTTAGAAGAAGCTGTTGGAAATATTGATATGTGTATCAACACTATTCCACATTTAGTGGTGACCTCCTCTGTTATTGAAAAAATGCCATTAAATACGTTGATTATCGACCTTGCCTCAAAGCCAGGGGGAACGGATTTTCACTATGCAGAAAAAAGAGGCGTGAAGGCTCTTTTAGCACCTAGTTTACCTGGTATAGTTGCCCCTAAAACAGCTGGAAACATCCTTGCAGAAGTACTTTCGCAATTAATACAAGAGGAGCTACAAAAGGGAAAGGAGTAGGCAGAATGAGCTTAAAAGAGAAAAGAATTGGGTTTGGCATTTCTGCATCACATTGTACGTATGCAGAAGTATTTCCACAAATTGAGGAATTAGTCGGCTTGGGAGCAGATGTCGTCCCAGTTGTAACGGGAAATGTGCAAAACACAGATACTCGTTTTGGAAAAGGGTTAGAGTGGATTAGCAAAGTGGAAGAAATAACAGGAAATGCGACAATTGATACAATCGTAAAAGCAGAGCCGCTTGGACCAAAAATCCCATTAGATTGTATGGTGATTGCACCTTTAACTGGAAACAGCATGAGTAAATTTGCAAATGCGATGACAGACAATGCAGTGTTGATGGCAGCAAAAGCAACGTTACGCAATCAAAAACCTGTTGTGTTGGGGATTTCAACTAATGATGCACTTGGATTAAATGGTGTAAACTTAATGCGGTTAATGGCTACAAAAAATATTTATTTTATTCCGTTTGGCCAAGATGATCCAATTAAAAAACCTAATTCGATGGTAGCAAGAATGTCGATGCTCTCAGAAACAATTGAATATGCATTAGATAGCAAACAAATCCAACCTGTTATTATTGAAAAATTTCAAGATTAATAAGAAAAGCGGAATCGCCTTGATCAGCCCCAAAGAAAAATGTTCACATGACTCAAAAAGTGTTTTTTTACTTTTAGAGGCATGAGGTTATTTTTCACAGGGGCTAGGCGTTGGAGCTGGATCAAAGAAAAGCGGAATCGCACAGCTCTGAAGCTACATTAACGAAAAAATTGTAACATTTGATTTCTGGTTTTTCTCACTTTTTTGGATGTTTCAGAAAAAAAGGTTCTGTTCTTATGGCTTGAATATGTTAAAATATATAATATTCATGATGGCGGCGAGTATGTCGCCGTCATATTATATCATATAGAGAATTTTTCACCTGGAAGGGGAGCCTTATTAAAATGGAGCAAAAAAAAGGATTTAACGTAGCAGTAGTAGGAGCAACTGGAGCAGTAGGTCAACAAATGATCAAAACATTAGAAAGCAGAGATTTTCCAATTTCGACATTAACTCTTTTGTCTTCTAAGCGTTCAGCTGGGACAAAGGTTACTTATAAAGGTAAGGAAGTCACAGTACAAGAAGCGAAGCCAGAAAGTTTTAAAGGAATAGATATCGCATTATTTAGTGCAGGTGGAAGCGTTTCGAAAGAGTTGGCACCACATGCAGTGGAACATGGAGCAATTGTAGTAGATAACACAAGCGCTTTCCGTATGGATGAAAATGTACCATTAGTAGTTCCTGAAGTAAATGAAGAAGACTTATTTAAACATAATGGAATTATTGCCAATCCAAACTGTTCTACCATTCAAATGGTTGTGGCACTACAGCCGCTTAAAGAAAAATATGGCCTTTCAAAAGTATTAGTTTCTACTTATCAAGCAGTTTCTGGTTCGGGTGCTGCTGCAGTTGAAGAGCTGAACACTCAAACACAGGCAATCATTAATAAGGAAAGCTTTGAGCCGAAAATTTTACCAGTAAAAAGTGATAAAAAGCATTATCAAATTGCTTTTAATGCGGTTCCACAAATTGATGTTTTTACTGACAATGGCTTTACTTATGAAGAAATGAAAATGATTAATGAAACAAAAAAAATTATGCATGACGGTGAGCTAAAAGTAGCTGCAACATGTGTACGTATACCTGTAGCAACTGGTCACTCTGAATCTGTATATGTGGAATTAAAAGATGAAAATGTTACGGTTTCAGAAATTAAAGATTTATTATCAGCAGCACCAGGAGTTGTTTTACAAGATGAACCTGAAAATCAAATTTATCCAATGCCTGCAGATTGTGTTGGCTTAAATGATGTTTTTGTAGGTCGCATCCGAAAAGACTTAGATGCTGAGAATGGTTTCCATATGTGGATCGTTTCTGATAACTTATTAAAGGGTGCTGCGTGGAATTCTGTTCAAATCGCTGAAAGTTTAGTGAAATTAGGAATTGTAAAATAAGAAAAGCGCAAGCGCCCTTGCTCATCGACAGAAAAAGGTGAGTTCCACAGGATGTGGATCACACAATCGTTGCCACAGGACGTGGCGGTTTTAGATTGTGTACCTTACAGTGAGATAAAGGAAACACGAAGAGCGTAGCGATTCGATGTTGACTTATCGTAGACGAGGTGAGGGAAGCGTTGAAGTCGATAGGGAGCTGGAGCTAGACACCCATCAGACTTCAGAAAACTTATGCTTTCTTATCTTTTAAAAAAAGCACCAAGGAAAGTAGCAACAAATTGGTACTCTCTGCTTAAAATATAAATAGATGGATTGTTTTTTCTATAAGAATGTTTTACTTCCTTAAGAAGAAACAGTCTAAACTATTTATATGAAAAGAAGAAGAGGGTCTATACAGCCAAGGGCAGGTTCTTACTAAATGAATATTGAATAGCGTATTCGTTTATTTGGGATTCTGTCTAGATTAGAAGAACCCTCATAGAAAGCACTTGATAAAGTGTATAGAGGTGTTTGAGATGAAAATAATGGTTCAAAAGTTCGGCGGAACATCGGTGCGAGATTTAAAGTCCAGAGAACAGGCAAAAGAACATATTCAAGATGCATTGTCACAAGGGTATAAAGTGGTAGTGGTCGTTTCAGCAATGGGGCGTAAAGGCGAACCTTATGCAACCGATACGTTGTTATCTCTTGTTGGAGGAGCAGATAACAAACTAAGCAAAAGGGAAAACGATTTACTTTTATCTTGTGGGGAAATTATCTCCAGTGTAGTTTTTACTCAATTATTAATAGAAAACAACATCAAGGCTACTGCATTAACAGGGGCACAAGCTGGTTTTTTAACGAATGGCGATTATAATCAAGCAAGAATTATCGAAATGGATTGTTCTCGTGTTCAAAAAGAATTGGAAACAAATGATGTTGTTGTAGTTGCAGGATTTCAAGGAGCTGCTCCTAATGGAGATACGACTACTTTAGGTAGAGGCGGAAGCGATACATCCGCTGCCGCATTAGGAGCTGCCTTACATGCGAAAGTAATAGATATTTTTACAGATGTCGAAGGTATTATGACTGCAGATCCTCGTATTGCTGAAAATGCAAGGCCGTTAACTGTTGTAACCTATACAGAAGTTTGCAATATGGCATATCAAGGGGCGAAAGTCATTCATCCTAGAGCTGTTGAAATTGCTATGCAAGCGAAAGTTCCTATCCGAATACGATCAACTTATTCTAAGGGGCTTGGAACACTTGTTACATCAATCGCTTCAGATAAAATGGGAAGTGATATTAAAGAAAGACCGGTGACAGGGATAGCTCATGTGGCACCTGTAACACAATTAAAGGTATTTGCAAAAAAGGAACAGTATGATTTGCAAGAACATGTATTTAAAGCGATGGCTAATGAAGAAATTAGCGTTGATTTTATCAATATATCTCCTAACAGTGTTGTGTATACAGTAACAGATGAAATGACCACAAAAGCAATTTCTGTACTAGATCAAATGGGCTATGAACCAGTTGTAGAAAAAGAATGTGCAAAGGTTTCCGTTGTTGGTGCTGGTATGGCTGGAGTCCCAGGGATAACCTTTAAAATTGTCACGGCATTGTCGAAACAAGGAATTCGCATTCTACAATCTGCTGATAGTCATACGACCATTTGGGTACTTGTAAAGCAGGAGGATTTAAAAAAAGCAGTAAATGTTTTACACGCTGCATTTGAATTAGAAAAAGAAACGTTACAATAAAACACAACAACTAGATTGAAAATGAGAATAGGAGTGGAACGATGGGTTTATTTGGTAGGGTATCAACGGCCATGATCACACCATTTGATGCAAAGGGACATATTGATTTTCCGAAAACTACACAGTTAATTAATCATTTGTTAGAGAATGGAACAGATTCAATTGTAGTAGCAGGTACAACAGGTGAATCTCCAACATTGTCTAAACAAGAAAAGATTGCGTTGTTTAAACATGTGGTAGCAGTAGTGGAAAAGAGAGTGCCAGTAATTGCAGGAACAGGTAGTAATAACACCTATGATTCCATCGAGTTAACGAAACAAGCAGAACAAATTGGCGTAGACGCTGTTATGGTAGTAGGCCCATACTATAACAAGCCAAATCAAGAAGGAATATACCAGCATATTAAAGCTGTCGCTGAAAGTACAACACTTCCAGTTTTAATGTATAATATTCCAGGACGTTCTGTCGTCAATATTGAACCAGAAACTATTATTCGTTTATCAAAGGTCGACAATATTGTTGCAGTAAAAGAGGCTAGCGGCGATTTAAATGCTATGACGAAAATTATTGCAGAAACAGCGGATGACTTCTTCGTATACAGCGGTGATGACAGCTTAACATTGCCACTATTGTCTATTGGAGGAAATGGAATTATTTCGGTTGCTTCCCATGTAATAGGAAATGAAATGCAAGAAATGATCGCAGCATATCTTGATGGAAGTATAGAAAAAGCGGCAAAACTTCATCAACAATTACTTCCACTTATGAATGAGTTGTTTATGGCACCAAACCCTGTGCCAGTAAAAACAGCTCTTCAATTAAAAGGTATGGATGTAGGATCGGTAAGATTGCCATTAGTGCCGTTAACAGAGGATGAGCGTACAAAACTAGCTTCCTTCTTATAGAGGATGTTCAAAAAGGCACCAAACTAAAGCTGGGAGTTCTCTTCGTTAGCTTCTAATTTGTTACCTTTTAGAACATGTACTTATAAGAATACACACAAAAAACCAACTATTTTACATAATAGTTGGTTTTTTTGTGTGGGAAAATTGTTGAAAACGAACATTTCCTAAAAAAAGTCATTTTAATATTCAGAAAATCTCCTTATTTTTTAGTTAATTTGACTAGCTTCTTTTCGTTATTTTAGTAAAAGTTAACAATGACATGTTCTTATATTTTACGTTATGATGTTAAAAAAGATAACGTATTAATTTTTTCTAGTATTAAAGAGAAAAAGGGGAGAATGGTGATGAAAAATGAAGGTATGTTAAAAGCAAAGAAACCATTTTACAAAGGCATGTTGCTTCAAATTATGGTGGCGATTGTAGCTGGGATTTTAGTTGGTTATTTATGGCCTGCTTTTGGGACTGCTGTAAAACCGATTGGAGATGGCTTTATTAAGCTGATCAAAATGATCATCGCACCGCTTATTTTTGGTGTTGTTGTTGTTGGGATTGCAAATGTAGGCAATATAAAAACGGTTGGTAAAATTGGTGGGAAAACGATTTTATATTTTGAGATTGTCACCACTTTTGCTTTAATTATCGGAATGGTTGTTGCGAATTTAATGAATCCTGGTGCAGGGTTAAACATTGATCCATCTACACTAAGCACAAGTGATGTAGAAGCAAAAACAGGTGGTTCACAATTGCCGAGCGAAGGTGATTTTTTCCTTAATATGATCCCTGATAGTGCTGTTGGCGCGTTTGCGAATAATTCTATGCTTCAAGTTTTGTTAATCTCTTGTTTATTTGGATTTGCAGTAGTGCATATTGGCGGACGTACTTCTGAATTGCTCATTAATGTGTTGGAAAATGTCAATAAAGTTCTTTTCAAAATTATGGGCTATATTATGCAGCTGACGGTTCTTGCAACATTCAGTGCGATGGCTTTTGCAGTAAGTCAATATGGACTGAACACTTTAGCATCTTTCGGAAAACTTTTCGTCGCTATGACGGTAGCATGTTTAGCATTTGTTGTTGTATTAGCAATTATTTTTAGAATATTCTTAGGTTTAAGTTTATGGAAATTAATTAAATATATTAGTGAAGAAATTATGCTTTCTTTTGCAACTGGATCTACTGAAGCGGTTATGCCGCAGTTAATGAATAAATTTGAACAAGCAGGCTGTAACAAAGCCGTTGTTGGACTAGTGGTTCCTACTGGGTATTCTTTTAATCTGGACGGCGCTTCCATTTATTTATCGATTGCGCTTGTGTTTTTAGCGCAGGCAACTGGAGTTGATTTAACTTACGGAGATCAGTTATTAATGCTTGGTGTACTATTGCTAACTTCTAAAGGGATGGCCGGTATTCCAGGTTCCGCTTTTGTTGCGTTATCGGCAACAGCTGCAGCGACAGGTAACATTCCAATTGCTGCGGTGGCATTAATGTTAGCTCCTGACCGTTTTATGGGGAATTATCGTACAACAGTAAATATCATCGGTTATGCAGTAGCTACATTCTTTATCGCAAACTGGGAAAAACTGCTTGATAAAGAACGTGCAAAAGGTGTACTGGATGGAACAATCAGCATTGAACGTGAAGAAAATTCAAGCGATTATCAACCATCTGCAAAAGCACAATAAATAGTTCTATAACGAAAAACCTAAATAACGGATAGCCGTTATTTAGGTTTTTTTTGAAAGATAAGAAAGTATAAAATTTCGAACGTAGTTTAGTGTCTAGCTTCGGCGCCTAGCCCCTGTGAAAGATAACCTCTTGCCTCTAAAAGTAAAAAATACTTTTTGAGTCAAGAGAACATTTTTCTTCGGGGCTGAGCAAGGCGCCTGCGCTTTTCTTAATGGTGTGCTGTTAGTTTTCCTGACAAAAAAATCTTGTTTATCCAAGAGTATTCCTTTATCATAAAAAACGTATTATATATATTTTACGACATATTAATCGTTCTTTTCTATGTGTAAAAAAAATGAATACAGAATTTCATATCATGGAGGAAAAAATGGCAACTACTCATACGTTACAAAAGAAATTACTGCCAAGACATATTAGTTTAATGGCTATGGGCGGTGCAATTGGTACAGGGATATTTAAAGGAAGTGCAGAAACCGTTTCACTTGCAGGACCCGGTGTTGTGGCTGCATATGTGTTTGCAGGGTTATTGCTGCTTGTTGTAATGGCAGCGATTGCAGAGATGGCAATGGTTTATCCAAATACAAATATGAAGGGCTTTATTCAAAAGGCTTTTGGAAAAAGAATGTCGTTTATTATCGGGTGGCTGTATTGTATTATGTGGCTTGTTGTTTGCATCATTGAGGTTGTTGTTGCTGGAAGTTTCTTGCAGTACTGGCTTCCGTCTATCCCTTTATGGCTGCTAAGTTTAGGCTGTACAGTGCTATTGATCGGCGTAAATATGTTGAATGTAAAGAATTATGGAGAATTTGAATTTTGGTTTGCTGGTATTAAAATTGGTATGATTATTCTTTTTATTATATTAGGTGCTTGTATTCTTTTTGGCATTATTCCAAGCGGACAAACCAACTATGTAGACAACTTTATCAACCACGGCGGCTTTTTTCCAAATGGATGGACATCTATTTTTGCTGCCTTGCTTATTGTGATGTTTTCATATGGTGGTTCTGAATTAATCGGTGTTACTGTAACAGAAACCAAAGACGCAGAGCGTGTTCTTCCAAAGGTGATTAAAAGCTTTATTTTCCGAATCGTTTTATTTTATACGGTACCCATTTTGGTTATTTGCGGTCTGATTCCTTGGAATGAATTAAGCGACCAATCCAGTCCCTTTGTTCAAGTATTATCGATGACAGGAATTCAAGGAGCAGATCATGTCATAAATTTTATCTTGATTATTGCGGTGCTTTCAGCGGCAAACTCTGGCATATACGGATGTACAAGAATGATGTATTCATTAGCAGCTGAAGGAGAAGCTCCTAAAGCTTTTGCCAAAGTTTCGAAAAATGGTGTGCCGATCTATAGTTTAATCGTGACATCCATTGTCTTGCTGCTAGGTTCAATTATTGCATTAATTGCACAAAATCAAGTATTTACCTTATTAATGGCGTTTCCAGGATTTATTGTATCATTAGTTTGGATCAGCATCTGTATAGCACAAATAAAGCTGAGAAATTCTTATCCAGTTAAGCCAAGTTTTCAAATTTGGGGATTTCCTTATATAACAGCGTTGACTGCTGTAGCATTAAGTGTTATTTGTATTACATTTGTACTAAATGATGCAAACCGGATTAGCATTATTGCATGTTTAATTGTTTTAGCCATATTAATTTTTATTTCTATTTTTAAATTTAAAAAATAAAGGCAGTTTTCTCAAAGTTTGTTGTTTTTTACATAAAAAATGGGAGAAGAAGTACACAGCAGAATGAATACACGTAGACTCCTGTGGGAATGCGAGAAAGACGAGACCCCACAGGAGCGTATGCGACGGCACTGAAAAAGTGTTTTATTAGATATAATTATAGGTGAAACACTTAAATTTATTAGGGTAAAAATGGTATAGAGAGTTTGAAAACGACTATCATTTTGGTAAGCCTCGGAAAACCAAACGAAAACCTCTTCGTTGCTTGGATTGTCACTACCTATATTTTATAGTATTCACTTTTTCAGTGGCCTCAGCGTATGCGACGAGGAGGCTCGTCGCTCGCTAAACGGACGAAGTGTATTCAGTCTGCGGGTTTAAAAGCAACAATCTATACGAAAACAGCCAAAATAATAAAAAAGGTGCCCTGCTAGTTATGTTTCTTCACAAGCAAAAGGAGTTTCAAACTAAGTAGGCACCTTTTTTGTGTTGAATAACCATTTATTTTGATGAATCAAAATGAAAAAAACAAAGAAATTTTTTCCTTATATTGGATATATTCTGTTTTAGTATAAAGGAATATATTAAATTGTTGTAAACTTTTTCTAACTTAAAGTATAATAGTCATAACTGATCAATGGTCGGCCTAACTCAACATAGGAGGAAACAAAAAGTGAAGAAAAATGAAAAGATAAAGCTGGTCGCCCTCGGAGGAGTAGGGGAGAACGGGAAAAATATGTTTGTAGTCGAAGTGGATGAAGACATATTTGTAATTGACGCTGGCTTAATGTATCCACAAAATGAAATGCTTGGAATCGACATCGTTGTACCAGATATTACTTATTTAAAACAAAATGAGGAAAGAGTAAAAGGGATTTTCTTAACACATGGACATGAAGACCATATTGGCGGATTGTCGTATATTTTAAGAGACCTTGATGTACCAGTTTATACGACTCGTTTAACAGCAGAGCTTGCAAAAGAAAAAATGAAGGAACAAGACTTCAAAGGTCAAGCACGATTTGAAATTATCACGTCAGAATCCATTCTTGATTTCTCTTCTGCAACAGTTTCTTTCTTTAAAACCAATCATAGTATTCCTGATAGCATTGCGATTGTTATTCAAACTTCTGAAGGAGCAATCGTCCATACGGGAGATTTTAAATTTGATCAAACTGCAGGAGAGTTATACAAAGCAGAGTATGGTAAAATGGCTCAAATTGGCGATAAAGGTGTGTTATGTTTATTATCTGACAGTACAGATGCAGATAAACCAGGGTATTCTACGTCAGATGCAACGGTAACACAAGAGCTTATTCATTCTTTTTTGCGTACAAAAGGACGAATTATTGCCGCTTGTTTTGCTACTGATTTAAATAGAATTCAACATATTTTTGATGCTGCAGCAAGATCAAATCGCAAAGTTGCCGTAATGGGGAAAAATTTGCAGCGTATTTTAAACATAGCGTTAAAATATAATTATTTATTAGTAGAAGAAAACAGCATTATTTCTATTAATGAAATGCAAGAGTATCCTGCAAATGAATTAGTTATTTTAACAACTGGAACAAAAGGCGAGCCAGTAGAAGCGCTGCAAAAAATGGCAAAGAAAAATCATAAACAAGTATTAATTGGCAAAGGAGATACCGTATTATTTTCTACTAGCACATTGCTTGGAAGCGAAGTATTTGTTTATAAAACAATTGATACGTTATATCGTGCTGGAGCAACTGTGTTATCAGGCAATAAAACATTCAACAGTTCCAATCATGCAAGTCAAGAAGAATTAAAGTTTATGATTAATATGATGAAACCAAAATTCTTTTTGCCGATTCACGGTGAATATCGTGTTTTAAAAGCACATGCAAAACTTGCTGAAGAGTGTGGTATTTCTTCAGAAAATATACACATACCAGAGCACGGCGAATTTATTGAAATGAAAGATGGAAAACTGCGTGTAGGCGGCAAGATTCCTACTGGCAATGTATTAATCGATGGCAGCGGCATTGGCGATGTTGGAAATATTGTGTTAAGGGATCGCAAATTACTTTCTCAAGACGGTATTTTAACTGTTGTTGTTACGTTAAATAAGGCGGAAAGAAAAATATCTGCAGGTCCAGAAATTATTACACGAGGTTTTGTTTACGTAAGGGAGTCAGAAAAATTATTAGAAGAAGCTTCTGACCGTGTAAAAGATATCGTGGAAAAAAGCATCAATAAAGATAGTTTTGATTGGACGGGCATTAAACAAGATATTCGTGATATGCTCAATCAATTTTTATATGAAAAAACAAAGCGCCGACCAATGATTCTTCCGATTATTATGGAAGTAAAGACAATGAAAAAAGTAGAAAAAAGCTGATAAAAAAGCATAAACCAACTGATCAATAAAGTATCGGTTGGTTTTTTAGCATGTAATCTTTTTATTGTCTAGCACAAGCAGCCAGTTCTTGTGAAAAATAACCCTTTGCCTCTAAAAGTAAGGCTGTTTTCGTATAGATTGTTGCTTTTAAACTCGCAGCCTGAATACACTTCGCTTTCCGTGGGCGAGCGTCGAGCCTCCTCGTCGCATACGCTCCTGTGGGGTCTCGTCTTTCTCGCATTCCCACAGGAGTCTACGTGTATTCAGTCTGCTGAGTACTTCTTCTCCCATTTATTTACGTAAAAAGCAACAAACGTTGAGAAAATATCCAAAAGTAAAAAGCACTTTTTGAGTCATGTGAACATTTTTCTTCAGAGCTGATCAAGTCGCTTGCGCTTTTCTTAAATGTTCCGCATGAAATTCCTTCTCTAGATTCATACTACCTGTATTAGGATGTTATTTAAGGGGGATTTGACTGATGACAGAATATAATGATCCACATAATACAGAAGAACAACAACCGAAAGAAGATAAGCCATCTGGTTTAATAGAAAAAATTCAAGCGTTGGGGCAAACGAATGTTCCGCAATTATCACAAGATTCAAAAATCCATTGTTTAACGATTGTAGGACAAATTGAAGGACATCTTCAACTGCCTCCACAAAATAAAACAACAAAATATGAACATCTCATTCCGCAAATAGTGGCGATTGAACAAAATCCGAAAATTGAAGGGGTGCTTGTCATTCTCAATACCGTGGGAGGAGATGTCGAGGCAGGACTTGCTATTTCGGAAATGCTGGCATCGTTATCAAAACCAACTGTGTCATTAGTTTTAGGAGGAGGACATTCCATCGGTGTTCCGATTGCCGTATCCTGCGATTATTCCTTTATTGCGGAAACAGCCACGATGACTATTCATCCTATTCGGTTAACAGGACTTGTTATTGGCGTACCGCAAACATTTGAATATTTGGACAAGATGCAAGAAAGAGTCGTAAAATTTGTAACGAAACATAGTAAAATTGGCGAAGAAGAGTTTAAAGATTTAATGTTTGCAAAAGGCAACTTAACTAGAGATATTGGGACAAATGTAATTGGCATGGATGCTGTTACGTCAGGATTGATTGATAGTGTTGGTGGAGTTGGGGAAGCAATGACGAAATTAAACGAATTGATTGATTTGAATAAAGAAGAGAATGAAGGAATGGTACAATGATTATGTATACAATGACCCCACAAGAACTGTTGTTTCCAATCAGCCAAGATAGTTACAAAAAACAGCGTATCATTGATTATAACGGAATTTCTTTATTAGTAGAAAAAAACGAATTAAATGAATACGAAGTACTGCGGATATTAAGTACAGATCCAAATCATTATTTACATGGTCCTGTTCAGCCAGGAGCAAAAATAACCATAATATAATCTGTATTTTTCCAATCTATGATATAATATAGTAACTTCAAAAGAGCAGCCCATTTATCAGGCTGCTCTCCTTGTTTAAAAATATTTCGAAATTATTTTTAAATAGGTTGGATGAAAAGCTTTTGATTGGAAAGCGAAAATTATAAAGCGTTAGGTGATAAAATGGTTAAAAGGAAAAGACGAAGAACACGACAAAAAAAACAACTAAAAACAACCTTAAAGTATGAACTAGGGGCATTAATCATCATCACGCTTGCATGTATATCCATTTTACAGCTTGGAGCTGTTGGAAAGACGATGGTTTTATTTTTCCGTTTTTTTACAGGTGAATGGTATATGTTATGTTTACTTGGCCTCATTGTATATGGTGGTTATTTAATGTGGAAGAGGGAAAAGCCATTTCTTTTTGCTACGAAATTAAATGGAATTTATTTAATTATAAGTTCTATTCTTTTATTAAGCCATGTTACTCTTTTTCAATTGCTGTCTAGTCAAGGAAGGTTTAAAAATCCTAGTGTTATTTATAATACATGGGAGCTTTTTTGGATGGAAGTGAATGGAGAATCCAGTACAACAGATCTTGGCGGCGGCATGATAGGGGCAGTACTTTTTGCCTTGTTTCATTATCTATTTGATACAGCGGGTACAAAGATTATCAGTTTTATTGTCATTATGATTGGTGTCATGCTGTTAACGGGGAAAACAATAAGCGGTGCATTTAGAAAAATGATGCTTGCGATTTGGACATTTATGGTAGATCAATGGAATGCTTTTTTGGACGATATAAAAGAATGGAAAGAAGCATCTAAAGAAAAAAGACAAGCGAAAAAAGAGGAAAAACAAGCAAAAAAAGAACAAGAAAGAGAAAGTCGAGAACAACAGCAGCAGGAAACTACATTAATTGTTAATCCTCCTAGAGATCAGCAAGAGGAAACATACATACCAGAACCAATTATTTCAACATTTGCTGAAAATGCATATCCAGATCAGGTTAGAACAGAAGACGAGCAAACGGACAAGGTGGAAGAAGAAGAAACGGTCGAGCCAATCACTTTTACAGAAATAGAAAATGTAGATTATGAATTGCCTCCACTTAAACTTTTAAAGCTGCCTCGAAAAACTGATCAAAGTGGGGAATATGAGCTAATACATGCCAATGCAGCAAAGTTAGAACGCACTTTTCAAAGCTTTGGTGTGAAAGCAAGAGTAACAGAAGTTCATCTCGGACCAGCTGTTACCAAATACGAAGTGCATCCGGATGTTGGCGTGAAAGTAAGTAAAATTGTAAATTTAAGTGATGATTTAGCGTTGGCATTGGCAGCAAAAGATATTAGAATCGAAGCGCCAATACCTGGAAAATCAGCAATTGGGATAGAAGTTCCAAACTCAGAGGTAGCAGTTGTTTCGTTAAGAGAAGTACTAGAAGGGAGCAAAAATGAAAAAGCAGATTCGAAGCTGATGATTGCATTTGGCCGGGATATTACTGGAAATGCCGTCTCAGCAGAATTAAATAAAATGCCTCATTTGCTCGTCGCAGGTGCTACTGGAAGCGGGAAAAGTGTTTGTATTAATGGCATTATTACAAGCATTTTAATGAGGGCGAAGCCTCATGAAGTAAAAATGATGATGATTGATCCGAAAATGGTAGAATTGAACGTATATAACGGCATCCCCCATTTATTAGCGCCAGTCGTAACCAATCCTAAAAAAGCGTCACAAGCGCTTAAAAAGGTAGTTAGTGAAATGGAACGGCGATATGAGTTATTTTCTCATACTGGAACAAGAAATATTGAAGGATATAATGATTATATTAATCGATATAATGCAGAGGAACAGGAAAAACAGCCGCTCCTACCATACATTGTTGTTATTGTGGATGAGCTTGCTGATTTAATGATGGTTGCTTCTTCAGAAGTGGAAGATGCTATTACTAGACTTGCACAGATGGCGCGTGCTGCCGGTATTCATTTGATTATTGCGACACAAAGACCGTCTGTTGATGTCATTACCGGTGTAATTAAAGCAAATATTCCTTCAAGGATAGCCTTTGCTGTGAGCTCCCAAACAGATTCTAGAACGATTTTAGATATGGGAGGGGCAGAAAAGCTTCTTGGTAGAGGGGACATGCTGTTTTTCCCATATGGTGCAAGCAAACCAGTTAGGGTGCAAGGAGCCTTTTTATCAGATGAAGAAGTGGAAGAAGTAGTAGATTTTGTTATCGCTCAACAAAAGGCTCAATATCAGGAAGAAATGATTCCCGATGAAGTTGCAGAAAAAACCGGGGAAGTGGAAGATGAATTATACGCAGAAGCAGTTGATTTAATTGTAGAAATGCAAACCGCCTCTGTCAGCATGCTGCAAAGACGATTCCGTATTGGATATACAAGGGCAGCAAGGTTAATTGATGAAATGGAAGCAAGAGGGGTTGTTGGTCCGTATGAAGGGAGTAAACCAAGAACCGTGCTTGTACCAAAAGCATCAGAAGAAATGAATTTATAAAACAGTTATTACGACTACCGAAATAGGTTATACTAATAAAAAGATATAATTCCTCACTAAATAGAGGGAAAATATAGAAGTGCGACATCTGGAAAAAGAACAGAAATAAACAAGTAGTTTTGTCATTTTTACAAAATTCCTGTTTGTTTCTGTTTTTTAGACTAAATTCGGCAAACTCTATTTATTTATTGTATAAAAAGTGTTATAGTATTTTCGATTAGTAGGAATGATTGAACATCAGAGGTCTGATGTCTTAGAAAATGTTTGGAGGAGCTCGTATGGTTATCAAGTCCGATACACGACACTTATATTTGCAAGTAGTTGATCGATTAAAAACTGATATTGAACAGGGGATCTACAAAGAAAAAGAAAAATTCCCGTCTGAATTCGAACTTGCAAAAACTTTAGGTGTAAGCAGAGCCACGTTACGAGAGGCTTTACGAACATTAGAAGAAGAAAATGTCATTATCCGAAGACACGGTGTTGGCACATTTGTAAATAGTAAGCCAATGTTTAAATCGGGCATTGAACAATTAAGTAGTGTAACGAATATGATACGACATGCTGGCATGAATCCAGGTACCATTTTTTTAAGCTCAAATACTCAATGTTCTACTGAAGAGGATATTCGTCGTTTTTCTTGTTCTGGAGAGGAAGAACTTCTAGTAATTGAAAGGGTTCGTACATCAAATGGCGAACCGGTAGTTTATTGTTTGGACAAACTGCCGTATAAGATTTTGCCTGAACATATATCTTATGATAATGAGTCGATTTTTCAGCTACTAGAATCTGACATGCAAATACATATTACATACGCTGTTGCTGAAATCGAACCACTTGGTTACCATGAAAAAATTTCTCCTATTCTACAATGTGAACCAGAGACGGCATTGCTCGTATTAAAGCAAATGCATTATGACGAAAATGATGAACCAATTCTTTATTCGGTTAATTACTTTAGGGCAGATAAGTTTAGTTTTCAAGTATTAAGAAAACGCGTTTATTCTGAAAATTCGGGAAAACTATCGTAATGTCATTCTCACTAGGACAAACAAAAACAATATTAGGGGGTACAAACCTTGAAAAAGCGTAAATTAGGTTTAGCGCTGTCTCTAGTACTTGCTGCTGGGACTGTTTTAGGGGCTTGTGGTAAAAAAGATAATAATGAAGGTTCATCTAATAAAGATGCATTTAAAGCTGCAATGGTTACAGATCTTGGTGGTATAGATGATAAATCTTTTAACCAATCTGCATGGGAAGGGCTGCAGGCATTTGGTAAAGAAAAT